>JALZAA010000164.1 GCA_030948625.1 Actinomycetota bacterium | reverse complement strand
CACGCCGAGGGGGTTCGTCTTCGAGACCACGCCGCCGACGCGGATCTCGGTGTCGGTGACGCCGGGCTGTTCGACCTTGGGGAACGGCTGCCGTGGCAGGCTCGTCCGCGCCGAAGCGGTCGACGCGGCGGCTGCTACGGAGCCCCACGCCAGCCCCAGGCTGACGAGGACCGCCATCGCACGCCGCCATCGCACATCGGCCGCCCCCCGATGAACCCCGCGGAAAGAAAAACTTGGTCGTAAGACCCTATCCGGGCCATTTGGGCAGGCATAGGTTCGGAGCGAGGCCGAGAAGAGGGAGGTGGTGGGGATGCACACCCGTGTACTCACCTTTAGTGGGGCCACGAACATCGACGACGGAGTCGCGTTCGTCCGCGACAACGCCACGCCGGTGCTCCGGGAGCAGAAGGGCTACCGGGGCTCTACCGCGAGCGCCGATCGCGCCGGAGGCGTTCTCGGAGTTCTGTCGCTGTGGGAGACCGAGGCAGACCGCGACGCCTCGTTCGGACCAATGGCCGAGCTCCGCCAACAGGGCCTCGACGTCGTCGGCGGCGAGCTCACCGTCGACAACTACGAGGAGGTGGTCCAGGAGATGGCGTCACCGCCGCCGGTCGGCTCGGCGCTGATGATCACACGGATCAGCATGGATCCCTCGAAGGTCGACGAGAATCTGCGCTTCTTCAGGAGCGAGGTCGCGCCCCGGATCACCGCGGCACCGGGCTTTCGCGCCCTGCGGAACATGATCGACCGCAAGACCGGCCGGGGCATCGTGGGCTCCGCGTGGGCCGACCAAGATGCAATGAAGAACGCGGCCGCCCAAGCCGAAGCGCGGCGCGACGAGGGTCGAGCACGCGGCGTGAGCTTCGACGGAGACAGCTTTCGCGAAATCGTCTTTGCAGACATGCCGTAGTTCGGGATCGCAGCTTTCTCAGCGCGCGAGATCGTCGAGTGCCCCGATGGCCTTGTCGAACGAGCGGCGCGCGCTGACGAGGAGGCGCTCGGCGGCGTAGAGGTCGGACGCGATCTGCGAGTCGGCGGTGTCGTCATAGCGCTCGGCGACGGATTCGACGCGACTCGCAAGCTCCTCCAGCTGCGACCGGAGCGTCGTGAGTTCGGCGAGATCGGATGAGGCCGGCATGACACCAGCCTTCACGCCCGTGAGCAACAGGGGCAATTTGCGCCGGAAAATCAAGGCCTCCTGGTTACGATGGAATGTCTTCCATGCTCTCCCGACTCGACCTTCGCGGCACAGACGCCGATCTCTCCACCGCGCTGGCGCGACGCGCACCCGATGATCCGGGTCGCGTCGAAACCGTCCGCCAGATCGTCGCCGACGTGCGGGCGCGCGGTGATCTCGCGCTGCGGGAGCTGACCGAACGATTCGACGGTTGCCGGCTCGATGACATTCGTGTGCCGGAAAAAGAGATGCTGGCCGCGCTCGATGAGGCGCCGACCCCGCTGCGTGCCGCGCTCGATTACGCGCGGCAGGAGATCACCGCGTACCACGAGGCGCAGCTCACCGACGGCGTCCGGGTCGAGCGCGGTGGCGCCGTCCTGCAAGAGGTGGCGGTTCCCGTGGACCGGGCCGGGCTGTACGTCCCCGGCGGCCGTGCCGCCTACCCGTCCACCGTGCTCATGACCGCGATCCCGGCCCGCGTCGCAGGCGTCCCGGAGATCGCGCTGTGCGTCCCACCCGATCGCGACGGCCGCGTCCCCGCGCCGACGCTTGCCGCCGCCGCCCTCGTCGGCGTCGACGAGGTCTACCGGGTCGGGGGCGCCCAGGCGATCGCCGCCCTCGCCTACGGCACGGAAACCATTTCCCCCGTCGACGTGATCGTCGGTCCCGGCAACGTCTTCGTGACGCTCGCCAAGCGGGAGGTCGTCGGGGTCGTGGGCATCGATGGGCTCGCCGGGCCCTCCGAGCTGGTGGTCGTGGCGGACGGCTCGGCGGCACCGGAGCTGGCCGCCGCCGACCTCGTCGCGCAGGCCGAGCACGGTCCCGACGGTGCCGCGATCCTCGTCACCTGGGACGAGCGCGTCGCCGACGCCGTCGACGACGCCATCGCCGAGCTCGCCGCGAGTGCGCCGCGCCGGTCCGAGATCGACGCCACGCTCGCTTCCGGCGGTCGCGCGGTCGTCGTGGACGACGCCGGTGCGGCGATGGCCGTAGCCAACGAGATCGCGCCCGAGCACCTCGAGCTCATGACCGCCGATCCGGCGGAGCTCCTCCCGCGGGTCCGCAACGCCGGCGCCGTCTTCTGCGGGCCCTGGTCGCCGGCCGCGGTCGGCGACTACGTCGCGGGCGTGAACCACGTGCTCCCGACCGCGCGCTCAGCTCGTTTCTCCAGCGCGCTGCGCGTCGACACGTTCTTGAAGCACATCCACGTCGTCACGTTCGACGAAGCAGCGCTGGCGCGCGTCGCGCCGTACGTCCAGGCGCTCGCAGAGGCCGAAGGACTCGACGCGCACTGGCGCTCGGTCGAGCTGCGGAGCGCGGAGCGATGAGCGGTCGCTTGTCCCCGCGCGACGACCTGCGCGCTCTGGAGGGCTATCACTCCGCGCAGATCGACGTGCCGGTACGGCTGAACACGAACGAGAGCCCGTATCCTCCGCCGCCCCAGTTCGTCGAGTCGTGGCTCCGAGCGCTTGCCGCCGCGCCGCTGAACCGTTACCCGGACCGCGACGCGCGGGAGCTGCGCGAGTCACTCGCCGCGCAGCTGGGCCACCCCGCGGAGCGGCTCTTCTGCGCCAACGGCTCCAACGAGGTGCTCCAGACCCTGTTGCTCAC
>JALZAA010000146.1 GCA_030948625.1 Actinomycetota bacterium | reverse complement strand
CGGGCTGGTGGCGCAAGAACCGCTCGAGGCCGCGGCCGAGGACGCCTTGCACGGTGCGGACGTCGGGCTGGTCGGCCCAGCCGCGGAAGCCGGTGCCGTCGTACGCCACGACGAGCTTGACGCGGGCCGGTCCTTCGTCCCTTTCAAACAGAGTCACGAAAGGGGCACCTCCGGCAGGCGCCGGGGTTTCCGCGGCGCCGGAGAACGAATTCTGTTGGCTGGAGCGCAAGCGTCAGCTTGCGCGACCAGAGAATCAGACCAGCTCGATGCGGGCCATCGGGGCCCGGTCGCCGGGGCGGGGGCCGAGCTTGAGGATGCGCAGGTATCCGCCGTTGCGGTCGGAGTAGCGCGGCGCGATCTCCGCGAACAGCTTGTGCGCCACTTGCTTGTCGTGGATACGCGCCACGACGAGACGGTGCTGGTGCACGCCGCCCTGCTTCGCCTTGGTGATCAGCCGCTCCGCGTACGGCCGTAACGCCTTCGCCTTCGTGACCGTCGTGGTGATGGCGCCCGCCTCGAACAGGTGCGCGGCCAGGTTCGCCAGGAGCAGCTTCTGGTGGGAGGGACCCGAACCGAGGCGCGGGCCCTTACGCGGCGCAGGCATCGCCGGACTCCTCTACTCCTTGACGCGCAGCGACAGGCCGCGCTCGTCGAGCTTCTGGAGCACCTCTTCGAGCGACTTCGACCCGAAGTTGGTGATGGCCAGGAGGTCGTCCTCCGACTTCTGCACGAGCTGGCCGATCGTGTCGACCCGGGCCCGCTTCAGGCAGTTGCGCGGCCGCTCCGACAGGTCGAGCTCCTCGATCGGCAGCTCGAGGTCGGGCGACGCCGAGGTGATCGGCGACACCTCGCCGAGCTCGAGGCCCTTGGGCTGCGACGACAGGTCGGCGACCAGGCTGACGAGGTTGCGAAGCGTCTCGCCGGCCGACGCCAGTCCGTCACGGGGCGAGATCGAGCCGTCGGTCTCGATCTCCAGCGTGAGCTTGTCGTAGTTCGTCGCCTGCTCGACGCGCGTCGGCTCGACCGAGAACGCCACGCGGCGCACGGGCGAGAAGATCGCGTCGACGGGAATCACGCCGATCGTCGACGTGCGCTTGTTGCGCTCCGCCGAGAGGTAGCCGCGGCCCTGCTCGACGGTGAGGTCGAACGCGAGCCGGCCGCGCTGGTTGACGGTCGCGAGGTGCAGCTCGGGGTTGAGGATCTCGACGTCGGCGGTCGTCTGGATGTCGCCGGCCGTGACGTCGCCGGGACCGCGCTTGTCGAGGCGCAGCGTGACCGGCTCCTCCGACTCGCACCGGAGCACCAGGTCCTTGAGGTTGAGGATGAGGTCGGTGACGTCCTCCTTCACCCCGGGGATCACGTCGAACTCGTGCAGCGCCTCGTCGAAGCGCACCTGACTCACGGCGGCACCGGGGATGGACGACAGCAGTGTGCGACGAAGGCAGTTGCCGAGCGTGTGGCCGAAGCCGGGCTCGAGCGGCGAGATGGTGAAGGACTGGACGTTCCCATCGGGGTCGCCGGCTTCGACTTCGGGTCGCTGGATGATCAGCATGGCGGTCTCACTTCTTCGGGTTTGGTGGGGGGCTTCGGGATTACTTGGAGTAGAGCTCGACGATCAGCTGCTCGCGCACGGGCACGTCGATCTGCTCCCGCAGGGGCAGGTCGCGCACCGTGGCCTTGAAGTCGCCGCTGTTGACCTCGAGCCAGGCAGGCACCGTGCGGTCGAGCGTGTCGAGGTTGTGCCGCAGCACGATCATCTCGCGAGAGCTCGGATGGATCTCGACGACATCGTCCTTGCGGAGCTCGTGCGACGGGATCGTCACGCGCTTGCCGTTCACCGAGATGTGGCCGTGGCGGACGAACTGGCGCGCCTGGTTGCGACTGGCGGCGAAGTTGGCGCGGTACACGACGTTGTCGAGCCGCAGCTCGAGGAGCTGCAGCAGCGTCTCGCCCGTGATGCCGGGGCGCCGGGTCGCGTCTTCGTAGAGGTTCTTGAACTGCTTTTCGAGGAGCCCGTAGATGCGGCGCGCCTTCTGCTTCTCACGCAGCTGGAGCAGGTACTCGCTCTCTCGAATGCGACCACGCCCGTGCTGGCCGGGCGGGTAGGGCTTGCGCTCGACCGGGCACTTCATCGTGTCGCACTTCGGCCCTTTGAGGAACAGCTTCATGCGCTCGCGACGACAGAGCTTGCAGACGGGTCCGGTGTAGCGAGCCATCAGACCCGCCTCCGCTTGGGCGGACGGCACCCGTTGTGCGGGATCGGCGTGACGTCCTTGATGCCGGCGACCTCGATGCCCGCGTTCTGAATCGAGCGGATGGCCGTCTCGCGGCCCGAGCCCGGGCCCTTCACGACCACGTCGACCTTTCGGACGCCGTGCTCCATCGCGCGGCGCGCGGCGGTCTCGGCCGCGGTCTGGGCCGCGAACGGAGTGGACTTCCGCGAACCCTTGAAGCCGACATTGCCGGACGACGCCCACGCGAGCACGTTGCCCTGTTGGTCGGAGATCGTGATGATCGTGTTGTTGAAAGACGACTTGATGTGCGCGGTGCCGTACGCGACGTTCTTGCGCTCGCGCCGACGCGGTCGCCGTCCTCCTGCTGCTGGCTTCGCCATTCCTCCCCGTCCTACTTCCGTGCGCGCTTCTTGCCGGCGACGGTCTTCTTGGGACCCTTCCGAGTTCGCGCGTTCGTCCGCGTGCGCTGGCCGTGCACCGGGAGACCACGCCGGTGGCGTATCCCCGCGTACGACCCGATCTCGATCTTGCGCTTGATGTTCTGCGACACCTCGCGGCGAAGGTCGCCCTCGACCTTGAGGTTCTGGTCGATGAACGTGCGGAGCTTCGCGACCTCCTCGTCGGTGAGGTCACGGACGCGCGTGTCGGTCGAGATGTCGGTCGCGAGCGCGACGGTGCGAGCCGACGTGCGGCCGATGCCGAAGATGTACGTCAGCGACACCTCGAGCCGCTTCTCGCGGGGGATGTCGACGCCGGCGATCCGGGCCATTGCGCTCCTAACCTTGCCTCTGCTTGTGGCGCGGGTTGGTGCAGATGACCCGCACGGTGCCGTGGCGGCGGATCACCTTGCACTTCTCGCACATTCTCTTCACCGATGGGCGGACCTTCACGCGCCGAACCTGTGCTTCCTGTTGCCTACTTGTAGCGATATGTGATTCGGCCCCGACCGAGGTCGTAGGGGGTGAGCTCCACCTGCACCCGATCGCCGGGAAGGATCCGGATGTAGTGCATCCGCATCTTCCCGGAGATGTGCGCAAGGACCTTGTGCCCGTTTTCGAGCTCGACGCGGAACATGGCGTTCGGCAACGGCTCGACTACCGTGCCTTCCACCAGGATCGTGTCGTCTTTGGGCTTGGCCAGGGCTTCCACCGCCTAGGGGACTCGGGACTCAGGCGCGCCGAACAACTCGGGCGCACCGTTGGGGCGACTGGTAAGTGTACCCGACGCCCGGATCCCTTGAGAATCTGCCGGTCTCGGCCCCCGGCTCAGCCCGTGAAGCGCGGCTGGGCCACGACGGCTGCCACCGGCGCCGGCGCCGGACCCGGGCAACCGCCTGTGTCGGGGTCGAACGTGATCGTCAGGACGCCGTCGCCCTCGCGGACGCCGGTCTCGAAGGCGACCCCGGCCGGGCCGAAGCCAGAGCCGCCGCCGCCACCGGCGCCACCGTCCTCTTCACCCGCGGCGTTGTCGCCGGCACCGCCACCGCCGCCGAACAGGCCGCCACCGCCGCCACCGCCCGCACCCTGGGAG
>JALZAA010000137.1 GCA_030948625.1 Actinomycetota bacterium | reverse complement strand
GGACTGACTGGCTTGAGCACCTGTCAGCCTCCAAGGAGCACCGGATGGCTTACCCCTCAGACCGGAACAACGTGGTCAGGAACTACATCTAGAGCTGCCGGAGCGTCCCAGCAGGTGGGTGGGCCGCCCAGCCGGTCCGCCGCAACGCGATACGGCGGACGGCCAGACGGCGCCCCCGGGGAATGCCCCACCCCGGGAGCGCCGACGCCCCCTGACCGTCACATCCTGGACAACGACGTCTGGTGGTTACCCACCTACCTACAAGAACGTTGACTCAGAAAAAAGGTTGGTCCAACTATGCTGCCCCAAACCGGAGCCTGAGGAGCAGCCACCAAGAGCCGCCCCTCGCGGTGATGTGACCACCCCACGCCTCCGCTGCCGCCATCGCCCTCTGACCACCCGTGAGGGGTCCGGCGGCGATGCCTGTAAGCCCCGCCACGGCCAGTCGGAGCCGCAAGCTGCCCCCTCTCTACTCCTGACGCCGCCCGCAGAGGGGTACGTAGGCCGCCGTGGCTATGCCTGGGCCACGCGCCACCCGTCGCCAGTACGGATCAGGCCTACGGAACCGAAGGTCGGGAGTTCGAATCTCTCCGGGCGCGTGAGAGAGCCCGCTTCGGAAGTGGGGGTTCTCAGCGCGTGGGGACCGCTGGCGACTGCGACGGTCGCCGGGGAAGCCCGATTGCCTCGCGGCTCTCGTGGTCACGTCCACTTGTCGTCCTCGTAGACCCGCTCTCCAGCGCGTGTACCGCGTACCGTGGTTAGCAGTCCGCGCGCGAGCAGGCTACGGAGCGTGGCTTCGATCACGCGGCCAGGTGACGCCTCCCGCATCTCCTCGTCGAGTGTCGTGGTCGTCTCGCCCGCCATGCTCCACAGCTCCAGAAGCTCACGTTCTAGCCGCGGTCGTCTCGGCCGCCAGCGCAGCCTGTGAGCGTGCACTGCACGCAAGCCGGCTCCGTGCGTCCACTGAACGCCACCGTTTTTTGGAGAACCCACGCTCGGGACGGGCGCCGGTGTGGTGCTAGGTGCCATTTACGCGTCTCCCCACTTGGTGGCGAGGCGTTCATAGATGGCGTCGTAGTTGCTGCCGTCGTCGGGACTTACTTCGCTTCTTTCGCTTCTTTCGCTATACGGGTATTCATCTACTGCTCTCTCTCGATTGTTTTTTTCGCTTCTTTCGCAGTAGTTAGTGTGTGGTTGTGTGCCGTTTCGGGGTTCTTCTTCTGAGGGGCCGCTATGCGAATTAGGCGAATTAGGCGAACTAACTGCGTACCAGCGTTCTGCTGGCCGGCCTCGGCCGCTGCGGTCTGTCTCGCTGCGGACCAGTTGCCGGGCGGCGAGGAGCGTAAGCGCGCGGCTGATCTCGTCGCTGCTCTTGTGCCGGACGAACAGGTTGCTCATCTCGGTTCGGGTGAGACCTTGCTTGCCGGCGCGCTTGAGCGCGGCTAGCAGGTCGTCTGCGGTCGGGTCGCCGAGCGAGCCGCCGAACAGGCGCCGGCAGGATCGTTCGTTGTAATCCCAGATTGCGACTGCCGCTTGTAGGTGTTCGCGGCGTACTTCGCGGCTGAGGTCGAGGATCGCGTAGATGACAGCGAGCCGTCGTACTTGAGCTTCGGCTCGGCTTGTGACGGCGCCGAATAGCCCGGGCGCTCCTTCGGAGAGCCACTCGTAAAGTTCGATCCATAGTTCGCGTGCTTCAGCGTCGAAGTCGAGGACGCCTGTGCGCTGGGCGTGCTCGAGCGCGGCCGTGAGCCGCTGGAGTAGGGGCGTCCAGTTGACGGTGTGCAGTGCGCCACCGAGTGGCTGCTTCTTGGATCGTTTGGCGCAGACCCATAGGAACCGGTTCGCGAAGCCGTTCGCCATTTCGGTTCTGGTCAGCTCGCGGCGTAGCTCCTCCTCGGTGATGTGAGCGAGGATCGAGATGTGCGCGTCGGTGGCTTTCGCTGGGTTGCTCTTGACAAGCGTGTTGAGCGTGCCGCCGTCCCAGGCTTGGCGGATGATCGAGGAGAGACTGTTGCCTTCGCGTGCCATCCGTCCGAGGACTGACGCGAGCTCCGACTCGTAGGCGAGCAGGCGCTTGTCGGCGACGCCGGCGTCCGTTATCTCCTCGATACATCCGTCGCTGTCGGCGCGCGCTTTCTCCTCGGTGGTCTTGGCGGCCTTGCGGGTGGTGATGCTGTCGCGCACCGCCCAGATCAGCCCTTCGCCCGAGCTGAGCCCGCTGTGGACCCGCAACTTCCACTCGGGGTCCGCCATTTCAACCAGCCGTCGCGCCTGGCCGAACGAGGTTCCCTTGCGCGCTTTCGAGGTGTCGCCGACGACGACCACGTAGAGGTTGACGTGGTGGCGGTCAGCTTCGACCTGAAAGCCGGGGCTGCGCCCGCAAGCGTTCCCTGCGGCGGCGAGGAACTGCACCAGGATCGCGGCCGGGTCTGCCTCTGTGTGGGGGGCGATCGTGCGCACGACGTCGCCCGCGAGTCCCTGGTAGGCGGCATCGGCTGGCGGGGCTGGCCATGGCCGTTCCGCGTTACCGGGGTCGGCGCCGTTTTGCGCGTGCTCGCCGAAGTCGTTGACGTTGAACATCACGCCGCGCTCCGGTTGGGGTGCGGCGGGTAGCGGCGCGCGACGCTTCGCATCGTCCGTTCGGCGTGCTCGAGGTCGAGCGGTTTCGCAGGATCGTGCTGTACGTGGTGGCGTAGGAACGCGTGCCCGCATTCGACGAGCGCTGCCTCGCCAAGACCGGCTGCCCGCAACAGTCCGCAGAATTGGACGAGTGCGTCGTGGCGCCGGCCAGCAGGCACAACCGCGCCGTCCGTGCCAGCGTGAGCGATCCTGCGTCCGTTCCGGCGGGCGAGCTCGAGCAGCCACTTGGGCGCCTCGGCCGGATCCTGGTCGGTGGGCCCGACGATCCACGCGTAGCTCTGTCCGCAGACGTGCGGCGATGGCGGCAGCACCAGGTA
>JALZAA010000132.1 GCA_030948625.1 Actinomycetota bacterium | reverse complement strand
CGGCGCTGGAGACGCGCGAAGCTCGTCACCCTTCCATCGAACGCCACGACCTCGCCGTCGATGGTGAAATCGTCGACGTTCTGTCGCTCGAGGGCATCCACGAGCTCCGGGTATGCGGCGTTCACCGTCAGCTGATTGCGCGAGTAGACGTTGGCGGATCGACCGGCGCGTACGGCGATGACGCGTTCCCCGTCCAGCTTGCGCTCGTAGATCCAGTCGGGGCTCGAGAAGTGCTTGTGCGTCAGCGTCGCCAGCATGGGCGGCGACCACGTGGCCTTGCCGGCGCGCCGTACCTTCTTGCGTTCCTCCGCGGGGAGGTCGTCCAGCAGGCTCACGTGCCCCTCATCGCCACGGTTCCTTCCCCCCGCCGCTCACCGGCAATCAGGGATTCCAGTCGTGTCGGCCCGGCGTCGCTCGGCCGCCCGGTTTAGGTCAAGAGTCTGTTGCGGAACCCTTGCATTGTGCTGGTTCTCCGAGCGATGGCGCGCGGGTCCTCGGCCACGGACGAGCCGACGGACCCCGAAGCGGGTGACGGTCGGGACGGCACTCCGCCTCCGGTGACGGCTGCCGCGCCGGCGGCAGCACACGCCGCACCGGCTGACGCCGAACCGGCCGTCCCCGCACCCGCCGTCCCGGAGCGCCACACCCTCCGCGACCGGCTCGTCCGCCGAGCCATCGTGCTGCCGATCGCCTGCGTCCTCGCGGTGGTCGTCGGGTTCGTGAGCGTGACGGCGCTGCTGAGCGGAACCGACAAGCCCGCGAAGTCGGACACGAAGCCGACGGCGACGACCACCGCGGTTCCGGCGCCGGCACCGGCGCCGGCGCCCTCGGCGGCGTCGCGCCCCGGCGTCGCGCCCTCACCGCCGGCCGCCGCCGTGCCTGCGGTCCCGGACAATCCGTCCGAGCCGCAACCGCCACCGGTCCCGTCGTCCACTCCTGCTGCTCCCGCGCCGTCGCAGCCGACCCCGGCGCCGACCACGTCCGCGCCACCGACGTCGACGACGCCGACCACCACGCCGGCAACCACGGTCCCGTGACCGGCGCGGTGTAGACGGACCGGGCGACGGGGCTCCCCTTGCTGTGCCTACACCGGTCGATCGCGACGGCGTTCGAGCGCTGCTCGAAGGCAATGGCCAGCTCGTCGAGGTCCTCGGCGCCTCCGAGTACGAGAAAGAGCACATCGCGGGGGCGATCAACATCCCGCTGCGCGACCTACCGAAGAAGGCCGACACGCTGCGACGCGACCATCCCGTGATCGTGTACTGCGCCGACTCTCTGTGAGACATGAGTCCGCGAGCCGCGTGCCGGCTTGAGACGCTGGGCTTCCAGGACGTCTACGACTACGTCGCCGGGAAGATGGACTGGTTCGCGGCGGGCCTGCCGCGCGAAGGCACCGAGGCCGGGACCGACCGGGTCGGCGACCACGCCCGGTCCGACGTGCCGACTGCGGCGCTTGACGACGACGCCAGTGGAGTCGAGGCACGACTGGGTGACTGGGAAGTTTGCGTCGTCGTGAACGACGACCGCGTCGTCCTCGGGGTCGCCACCGCCGAGGCGCTGGCGGCGGCAGACGGGCGGCCCGTCTCCACCGTCATGTCCGACGGGCCGACGACGTACCGTCCGCACACGGCGACGGAGGACGCGGTCGCGTGGATGCGCAAGCGTGACAAGAGCTACGTGCTCGTCACCGACCCCGGCGGCCACCTGCTCGGTGTTGCCAGGCGCAGCGAGCTCGAATCCGTGATCGGTTCGTCGCCGCCAGGTTCCGGGTGACGCCCTGCGGGTAGGACGGACCGCAGTGGCAGACGACAAGCTGCGCGACTACGAGCGGAAGCGCGACTTCGAGAAGACTCCCGAGCCGCGCGGCCGCGGCGCCCGCCGCACCCGCAAGCCGCGATTCGTCGTCCAGGAGCACGCGGCGCGGAGCCACCACTACGACTTCCGGCTCGAGGTGGACGGTGTCCTCAAGTCGTGGGCGGTTCCCAAGGGGCCGTCGACCAATCCGAAGGAGAAGCGGCTCGCTACCGAGACCGAGGACCACCCACTCGACTACATCGATTTCGAGGGGATCATCCCGAAGGGCGAGTACGGCGGCGGCACCGTGATCGTCTGGGACACGGGCACGTACCGCAACCTGACCGGCGACGGTGAGGTGCCGATCGAGGAGGGCCTGGAGAAGGGGCACATCCGCGTCTACCTCGAAGGGAACAAGCTCCGGGGCACCTGGGCACTCACGCGCTTCCGCGACAACTTGTGGCTCCTCGTGAAGACGAAGGACGACACGGTCGACGCCGATCAGGTGAACCGGCCCGAGTCCGTCAAGAGCGGCCGCACCCTGGAGCAGGTCGCAGCCGAGGCCGCGTCGTGACCGCGGTGCGAGTGGGTTCGCACACGCTGGAAGTCTCGAACGCCGACAAGGTCCTGTTTCCTGACGACGGCATTACGAAGGGGGATGTTGTCGAGTACTACCGGCGCATCGCGCCGCAGATGCTTCCGCATCTCGAGGACCGGCCGCTCGCCCTGCACCGGTTCCCCGACGGCATCGACCGCGAGGGCTTCTTCCAGAAGACGGCACCGGACTACTTCCCGGACTGGATCGAGACGGTGGAGCTTCCACGCGAGCGCGGCGGCACCGTGCGGCACGTCGTGTGCAACGACGCCGCGACGCTCGTGTACCTGGCGGACCAGGGGGTCTTGGTCCTGCACCGGCTGCTCGTCACGGCGCATGCGCCCCGCAGCCCGGTCGAGCTGATCATCGACCTCGATCCCGCGTCCGGCGACCCTCGCGCCGTGCAGCGCGCCGCGCGGGTGCTGCGCCGCGTGCTCGACGACCTCGGCATCGCGGGATACGTCAAGTCGACCGGGTCGAAGGGGCTCCACGCCCACATTCCGTTGGACGGATCGGAAACCTTCGAGATCGTGCGCGGGTTCGCACGGGATCTCGCGCAGGAGATGGTGCGGCGCGCCCCGGACGAGCTGACGATCGAACAACGGAAGGCGAATCGCAAGGGGCGGCTGTTCGTCGACTGGCTCCGCAACAGCTACGGCCAGCACGCAGTCGCTCCGTACTCGCTCCGGGCCCTGCCCGGTGCGCCGGTCGCGGTGCCGCTCGACTGGGACGAAGTCACCGCCAACGACTTCGACCCACGCCGGTATCGGTTGGCGAATGTGTTCCGCCGGCTCGGGCACAAACGTGATCCGTGGGAAGGCATGCGCCGACGCGCGCAGTCCGTCTCGCACTTGGCACGCCGCTTGCACGCCGCGGGGTAACGACTTGGAGGTCGCGATGGAGCGTTCCAGCGACAGGCATGGTCCTCGCATCGACGAGGAGCTCGATCATTTGACGAGCTCGGTGACGCACGGTGCGCCCGTGGAGTCCCGAGCCGAGGAGGAGCGCGAGCAGGAAGGCCCGGCCGACGACGAGCCGACCCCCGACGCGTTGATCGAGCATTTCGATGTACGCGACGCAGCCGGCGACGATTTCGAGCTCCGCAGTGAGCTTGCCCGTCACGTCGAGCCGTCGGTGTTCCCCGCGTCGCGGGAGGAGGTCATCGCCAGCGCGCAACGGAAGCGAGCGCCCGCTGAGGTGCTCCGCTGGCTCGAACGTCTGCCCGACGGCGAGTACCTGAACTTCGAGGGCGTCTGGGAGGCGCTGGGCGGGCAGCGCGAGCGACGGAGCTGAGCGCAACTCGCCGGCGTCGGCACCGCGCGAACACGCCCGGGAGGTGGGTACTCCCGGACGTCGTCGCGATTTCGTCTGAGCGTCGTTACTTGCGCTTGATGCGGTCCTTGGCCCTGTCGATGACCTCTTCGCCCTTGTCCTTGGCCATACGGCGGGGGGAAAAACGTTCGATCGGTGTTACGCCACCAATGCGGTCGTGTCGATCCCGTACAACGTGGCGGCATTCTCCGACAAGATCGCCGTGCGCTGCTCGTCGGTGAGGGCGCTGGCGTGCTCGGCCAGCATCTCCTGTGACCAAGGCCACGTCGAGTCGCTGTGCGGGAAGTCGTTCGCCCACATCAGACGGTGCCAGTTGAGAAGGTCCGCGGTCTTGAACGCGACCCAGTCGTCCTGGAACGTCACGTAGATGTTCTCGGCGAAGTACTCCGACGGGAGCCGCGAGAGCTCCTGTCCCGGCGGGAGCCAGTACCGGTGCCGCTTGTACGCGTGGTCGAGGCGGTACATGTAGTGCGGCACCCAACCCGCGTCGGCTTCGACGCACACCACCTTGAGCGCGGGATGGCGCTCGAACACGCCGCCGAGCACGAGCGTGCCCATGATGTCCTGGCAGCCGCGCAC
The DNA here is from genome assembly GCA_030948625.1 of Actinomycetota bacterium. Taxonomy (GTDB): domain Bacteria; phylum Actinomycetota; class Acidimicrobiia; order IMCC26256; family JACDBD01; genus JALZAA01. The sequence goes on along the minus strand of JALZAA010000132.1, from coordinate 5,534 downwards.
CACCGACAGGAACATGTTCATGCGCGGGCCGCGAGTCGGCGCGGTCTCGCGCGTCGTGAGGATGTGGAATGACAGCGGCAACCCGAGATCGACGGCGGCCTCCCAGAACGCGTCGTACGCGGGGGAGTCGTAGTCGTCGACCGCGGGGTTCCCCGGCATCATCACGCCCCGCAGGCCGAGCGCCGCGATGGCCTTCAGGTCCTCGACGCCCTCTTCCGGTGAGCGCATCGCGGTCTGGCCACAGCCGAGCAGCCGGTCCGGACGCGCGGAGCAGTACTCGGCGATCCATCGGTTGTACGCGTCGAAGCAGGCCTTCTTGAAGTCGAAGTCCTTGTGGTTGCACACCTGCATGCCGACGGTGGGGTACAGCACTTCGGCCGCGACGCCGTCGCGCTCCTGGTCAGCGAGGCGAGCCTCCGGGTCCCATCCTCCACGGTGCAGGCTCTCGAACCGCACGCCGGTGATCCGGATCTCCTCGGCGGGCTTGCCTGCCGCGGCGACGAGCCCCATCGGGACCGGCGTCTTCATGCCCGGGATCACGAACAGGTCGCCGACTTCGTCGCCCATGAACTCGAGATGCGGCGCCTGGTCGCGCCACTTCGGGTCGATGTAGTCGACGTAGGTGTTCGGAGGCTCGGTGATGTGCGAATCGGCCGAGATGATCGGGAGCTCCACGGGCGTGATCGTACGCCCGCGCCGTCACGCTGTGCTCGGCCCTCAGGTGCGCAGTGCAGGCAGCACCTCGGCGGCGAAGCGCTCGCGGGCGGCGCGCGCCTCGTCGGGGTCGGCGCCGAGCGTCGGGCCGGTGACGACGAGCTTGTCGAGGCCGAGTCCGACGAGCTCCCGCAGTCTCTTCGCACACACCTCGGAGCTTCCGACGATCCCGAACCGGTCGATGAAGTCCGGAGTGAGCGTGGCCGCTTGCGGCGATCCGACCTGTGTGTGCCGCGTCATGTCGTATGCGTCGTGCACGGCTGCGAACGTGTCCCGCTGGTCGGTGGTCGCGGGACCGCTCACGTTGCCGTGCATGACCGAGAAGCGCGCGAACGTCGCGACACCGCCGCTTGCCAGCTCGCGGGCGACGGCGACGTCCGGATGGGGGACCACGTTCACGAACGCCCCCACCGAGGTCCCTCCGGACGCGCGAACGGTGTCGATGCCCCAGCGCACGCGCTCCGGGTCGGCACCGAGCGCCAGGAGGACGCGGTCGGCGTGATGGGCCGCTGCATCGAGCACACGCGGCCCCGTCGCCGCCACCTCGACGGGCACCGTGGGCAGTCCGGGCGGAAGGAAGTGGAGCCGGCTCGCGTCCGGCGCGCCGGCCAGGCCCAGCGCGTCGACCGGGGGCGCCACACTTTCGTGGAACCCGAGGTCATCGAACGCGACGGTCTCACCGCGGAGATACGCGCCGAGCACCGCGAGATAGCGCTCGAACGTCGCAACCGACGCCGGCGCCCGGCCCAGATGCGCGAGGGCGGAGTCGCCGCGCCCGATCCCCAGCACGAAGCGACCGTCCGACGCCACCTGGAGTGTCACGGCCGCCGCCGCCGTGACCGCGGGATGGCGCGTCACCGGGTTCGTCACCGCGGTGCCGAGTTGCAGCCGCTCCGTCTCGCGGGCCGCGAGCGCGAGCCCGACGTACGGGTCGCCGGCGAGGTTCTGCGAGTCGACGACCGCCAAGCCGTCGAACCCGGCTGCTTCTGCGCGCCGGGCGGCGCGCTCGACCACGCCCGGCCACGCGATGCCGGTCGTCCAGACCTCCGGGCGCGCCACGAGCGGCACCCTACGCGACGGTCTCGGAGCGTTCGCCGTCCTCGTCGCGGCCGTCCTCCTCGTCGGGCAGCGGCACCGAACGGAACCAACGCCACAGCACGAGGTCGTACAGCGTCTTGATGCCGCCGGCCAGGAAGAACGGCAAGCCGAGGGCGAGTGACTGGCTCACGCCCGCGAGCGCGGGCCCGACCGGCCGGACGACGTAGCGGGCGGTGTTCGTCCACGCCGCCGCCGGCGTGCGCTCGGCCGGATCGACGAGCGCCATCACGTAGGTCTGGCGGGTTGGCACGTCCATCTGCCCGAGGAGGGACCGCACCAATACCAGCGCGATCGCGGTGGGCAGGTTGGGCGCGAACGGGATGGCGATGAGGACCGCGTTCGACGGCAGATGCGTGAACACCATCGTGTTGAGGATGCCGAAGCGCTCGGCCAGTCGCGGCGCGGCGAGGAACGACGCGGTCTGGAGCAGGCCGACCGCGAAGAACACGATGCCCAGCACCCCGATGGATGCATTGAACTGGACCGTGAGCCAGTAGGCGATGAAGGCCTGCACGACGAACCCGCCCGCGAAGCTGTCGACCGCGAACAGCGCGGCCAGGCGCAGAACGGCAGGGCGTGAGCGGTTCAACCCGGGCGCCGCTTCGTGGACGGGCGCCGGGTCGGTCTCCACGCGCCGCGACAGGGTGCACGCGACCGCGGCGCCGGCCAGTGCGACGGGGACGAAGACGAGGAAGAAGCGTTGGTCGATCGGGGCGCCCGACCAGATCCGCCGGAGTAGCTCCGGGGCGCCGGCGGCGAGCGCGCCCACCGATCCGGCTGCCGTGGCGACAGCGTTGTACGTGCCGAACCCGCGGAGACGCTCGCGACCGGCGAGGTCGGTGGCGAGCATGGATTGCTCGAGCGACGTGAACGCGCCCGACTCGACGACCTCGGTCGACAAGGCCCCGGTCAGCGCCACCGCGATCAGCGCCCACAGCTGGTCCGACAAGGCGAACACCCCACCGGTGAGACCGAGCGCCAGGTACAGCGCGACGTACGCCCGCCGCCGTCCGAAACGGTCGCCCCAGCGACCGACGGCCAGAGAGGAGACCACCGTGCCCGCGACGACGGCGGCGAGCACGAGCCCGACCTCGCCGGAGGAGAACCCGCGTTGATCGAGCGTCGAGCCGAGCAGGACCGCGCCGAACCCGTAGGCGAACGCGCGCAGCGCCTGTGCCCACAGGATCCGGCGCGCATCCGATGGAAGCCGAGCTCCTGTCCTCACCCCCACCTCCGCACGAAGCGAGTCTCGCATCTGACGCGTACAGTTCCCCCGCATGGCCGGCACGGCGACGAAGATCCGCGAGCTGCTGCACGAAGCCGGCGAGACGCACCATCAGGTGTACCGGATCGTCGACGGCGCCGACGACGACTGGGCGTCGTGGTACGCCGATTGGCTCGTGAGACTGTCGGAGCTGCCTGATCTGCTCGGCGGCGCGCCGGTCCGCAGCGAGCTCGTGTACATGCTCGTGCGGCTCGACAAGGAGTACACCGAGCAGCAGCCCGCCGAAGCGTGGGAGGACTACTACGCCCGCGCACTCCTCGAGCACTTCGGCAGCTGACGCGCGACCCACGCATCATGAGGAACCGAGCGTCCCTCACTGCCCCCTCACGTCGGCCTGACCCATCGCTCATTCCCGCTCGGCACACTCGGCTCATGAGCACACATCGCGTCGGGAGGTCGCTGATCGTCGTCCTGGCCGCGCTCGGCATGGTCGCCGGCATGACGGGGGCGACGGCCGCGTCCGAGCCGGATGCAGCCCCCGCCGCCAAATCGGGCAAGAAGCCGAACGTCGTCTTCATCCTGACCGACGACCTCGACCTGACGTCGTACACGGACCCGTCGCGATTCCCGAAGTTCAACTCGTTGATGACCCAGCAGGGCACGACGTTCTCGAACTTCTTCGTCACCGACTCGCTGTGCTGCCCGTCGCGCTCGTCCATCCTGCGCGGTCAGTACGTCCACAATCACGACGTGCAAGGCAACAAGCCACCGGACGGCGGGTTCGAGAAGTTCCATGCCAACGGGGACGAGAAGTCGACGATGGCGACGTGGATGCACGATGCCGGCTACCGGACGGGCCTACTCGGGAAGTACCTCAACGGCTACCCGAACACCGTCGATCCCTCGTTCGTCCCACCGGGCTGGGACGAGTGGGACAGCCCGAACGGCGGCAACCCGTACGCGGAGTTCAACTACCGGATGAACGAGAACGGCAAGAACGTCGCCTACAGCGCCAACCCGCAGGACTACCTCGTCGACGTCTTGTCGAACAAGGCCGGCTCGTTCATCGAGCAGCAGAGCAACAAGCCCTTCTTCCTGTACGTCGCGCCGTTCGTGCCGCACCAGCCGGCGACACCGGCCCCGCGCCATGCCGACGCGTTCCCTGACGTGCAGGCGCCCCGCACCGCTTCGTTCAACGAGGCGGAGATGAGCGCCGAGCCGCAGTGGTTGCGCGACCGGCCACTGCTGGGCGACCGGCAGATCGCGGCCATCGACGCGCTGTACCGCAAGCGGCTGCAGAGCATGCTCGCCGTCGACGACCTGGTCGAGCACGTCGTCGACACGCTGCAGAAGTCCGGCCAGCTCGACAACACGTACATCGTGTTCACGTCCGACAACGGCTTCCATCTGGGACAGCACCGCCTGCCTCCCGGCAAGCAGACCGCCTTCGAGGAGGACATTCACGTCCCTCTCGTGGTTCGAGGCCCCGGCGTCCCGCAGGGCAAGACCGTCGACGACCTCGCGATGAACATCGACTTCGCGCCCAGCTTCGCCGAGCTGGGTGGGGCGAAGGCGCCGAGCTTCGTGAATGGCCGGTCACTCGTTCCGGCGCTTCGAGGCAAGTCACCCGGCGACAACGCCCGGAAGTCGGTGCTCGTCGAGCACTTCACGGGTGGTGGCGGCAAGCGCGGTCGACCGGGAGCGACGACGACCACGACAACCGCCACGACAACCGCGACAACCACGACCGGTTCTGCCCGCGCCGCCGCACGCGCGCAACCGACGCCCGATCCCGACACCGACACGAGCCCGCCGAACGCGGGCACTCCGAAGACGGGCCCGAGAGCGCCTGCGGTCCGGAAGGGACAGTTCCCTCCCGTCGCCATTCCGGAGTACGCCGCGCTGCGGACCGGCCAGTACACCTACGTCGAGTACGTCACCGGCGAGCGCCAGCTCTACGACCTCCGCAGCGACCCCGACCAGCTCCACAACATCGCCGGCACCGCCGATCCGAAGCTGGTCGAGAATCTGGCCAAGCAGCTGGCGGCGATGCGGACGTGCAAGGCGGCGGGTTGCCGCACCGCCGATCGGGGGTAGGCCGCGGACTGAAGGGGCAGCCTGCGAGTTCGCAGCGTCTGCCGTCGAGCGACCAAGCTGGTGCGAGTCATCCACAGGAGGACCGCCGTGAGCCCCGTGCTGACCCGCCCCCGCCCGCAGATGGCCCCCGCCCGCCTTGGCCGCGACTTCGCGATGTTCGTCGTGGGCGGCCTCGTCGCGCTGGCGCTGATCGTCGCCGTGCTGGCGGCGGTCGAAGGCCCGACATTTGTCGACCGCGTCAGCATCCGGAACACCACGCCCTACGCCCTCGACGTCGACGTCACCGGCGCGCAACGTGACGGCTGGCTGCCCCTCGGGCCCGTGTCGCCCGGCGGCCGTCTCGATCTCACGGACGTCGTCGACACCGGTGACCGCTGGGTCGTGCGCGTCTCGAGTGCCG
>JALZAA010000126.1 GCA_030948625.1 Actinomycetota bacterium | reverse complement strand
GGTGCGGGTGGCGGGGCTTGCGGTCCCGGCGTCGGCGTCGGCTCGGGCGTCGGTGCCGGTGGCAACGTCGGCGGTGGGATGTCGGTCGTGCGTCCGGCCAGCGGGTCGATGACCTTGCCGGGCGCGTCGCAGGCCGGCCCCGGAGTCGGGAACGGCGCATCGGGTTTGCCCTGGAGTGCGGCCGTCATGAAGCCGCGCCACATGGCGTTCGGGACACCGGCGCCGAAGCCGGCGCCGGGCTGGTCGGCCTCGGGAAGACCATGCCATGCGAACGCCAGCAGGTCAGGGGTGCCGCCGAGGAAGGCGGACGTCACCTCTCGGTCGGTGGTGCCGGTCTTGCCGAACGCGTCATGGCCCGGGATCCCCTTCCCGGCGGCCGTGCCACCGGGACCGAGCGGGCCGTGAAGGATGCTGGCGGCGCAGGCGGCAACGTCGGGATCGAGCACACGCTCGCCGGGCCGTCCGGTCTCGTCGAACACGACCTTGCCGTCGCCGCCGACGACCTTCGAGACGAAGACGGGGTCGTGGCGGATGCCGCCGCTCGCGATCGTCGACCCGATCGTGGCCATCTCGAGGGGCGTGACGGAGATGACGCCGAGCGTGAACGTGAGCACCCGCCACTCGTTCGGCGGTTGCCGGCCGGCGACCGACGCCCGCATACCCATCTTCTGGGCCATCTCGATCACCTTCTCCATGCCGACGCTCGTCGACAGGCGGACGAAGGCGCAGTTCACCGAGCCTGTGGTCGCCGCATCCAGCGACATCGGGCCGCCACTGCCTTCGGAGTTTCTTGTTGACCCGTCGAACCCGCGCACGCTGCACGGTGCCGCGCCGTCGACCTGGTCGTTACGCGAGTACCCGTTCTGGAGCACTGTCGACAGAGTGACCACCTTGAAGCTCGATCCCACCTGTCGTCCCGCGCCGTCCACGGCGAGGTTGAACTTGGCCTCCCCGAACGGGCGGCTGTCGACCATCGCCTTCACGTATCCGGTCTTGGGGTCCATGGCGACGAGCGCACCGCCGAAGCCGGGCGCTGCCCCGACGAGCCCGCGCGCAACCGAGTCGTCCGCCTCCTGCTGCATCGTCTGGTCGAGGGTCGTGTACACCTTCAGCCCGCCCTGGAGCACCTTGGCGCGCCGCTCCGCGGCAGTCGCTCCGAGCCGCGGGTCGCTGAGCAGGACTTGCTGTGCGTGCTCCGCCCACGCGTTCGCCGGCTTCAGCTCGGCCGGCGGCTTGACCGTCGGCAGCGGCTCCAGCGCCCCAAAGTTGGCCTGGTCCTGCGAAATGACGTGCTGCTTGACCATGATCCCGAGCACTTCGGTCCGCCGCTTGACCGCCCGATCCGGATGCACGAAGGGGTTGTCGCCTTCGGGGTTGCGGATCACGCCCGCGAGGAGCGCGGCCTCCCCGACCGTGATCTCGCTCAGCTGCTTCCCCCGCGGGAAGGGCGAACCCGGATCGGCGGTGAGGAAGAACCGCCGCTCGGCGGCCTTCACGCCGTACGAACCTTGCCCGAAGTACACGGTGTTGAGGTACTGCTTGAGGATCTCGCGCTTCGAGTACTTCTCGTTCAGGCGGTAGGCGAGGATGAGCTCCTTCGCCTTCCGTGTCAGGTCCTGCCGGTTCCCCAGGATCCGGTTCTTGACCAGCTGCTGAGTGATCGTCGACCCACCCTGGGAGACCTTCCCTTTGGTGAAGTTCTCGACGAACGCGCGCGACACGCCGCTGACGTCGATGCCCGGGTTCTTCCAGAATGTCTGGTCCTCGACGGAGATGACGGCGTCGATCAGTATCTGGGGGACCTCGTCGAGCTCGGCGGGCTCGCGGTCCTGCAACCCGATCTTGCCGATCACGTTGTTCTGCGAGTCGTAGACCGTCGTGGACTCGGTCAGCTGCCCCAGGTTCTTCACGGTGGCCGAGTACTTGTGCGAGAGCGCGATCTCTCGCGCTCCGGGGGTGAGCGCGGCAAAGCACACCCCGAGGATCAGGCCTCCCACCAGGACGAGGGCCGAGAACCTCGTGAGAACACGGACAGATTGCGGCATGGGGAGTCACCAGGATGGCACACCAGGCCGGAATTGGGGCATCGGCGCGCTCCCTCGCCGCGAGCGCCGTGACCGCCCCCTGATAGGTGTCGTACGCCGTCGGTATCTTCCGGGGCGATGACCGCAGTCCAGCTCGTCGAGCACGGCACACCGGCGCGGGCGGCGCTGCGGGACGCGGTCGCGGCGGCCAAGGGCCTGGACCCGCTCGCGCCGGTCACGGTCGCGGTGCCGACCACCTACGCCGGTCTCGCGCTCCGGCGAGCGCTCGCCGTCCCGGACGGGCTCGTCAACGTTCGCTTCCTGCCGC
>JALZAA010000122.1 GCA_030948625.1 Actinomycetota bacterium | reverse complement strand
GAGCCGGGGTCGTGTCGGCAGGCGTCGACCATCGCCGCGATCGCGTGCGTCGGGTAGTTGTTGGCGGGGCCGCCGGCGAAGGCGAGCCCGCCGGTGACGGTGAGGGGTCGAAGGTCACCGCCGGCCGCTCCGGCGAGACCGAGTGCCTGAAGCGCGATCTCGACGGCCGACGGGAAGCACGAGTACAGGTCGAAGCGCGCGATGTCGTCGATGGCGACCCCGGCCGCACGCGTCAAGGCGTGACCCGCAGCCGCGATGCCCGGTGAGGTCGCGAGCGAATCGCGCTCGCTGAAGAAGAAGTGATCGTGCACGTCGGCGCCTGCGAGCGGGAACACCAGGCGGTCGTCGGGCACACCCAGGTCTCGGGCAGCTTCGTACGAGCACAGGAGCAACGCCGCGCCCTGGTCGACGTCGATGTTGGCGCACATCCGCTTGAGATACGGGAACGTGACGACCCGGTTGTCGGGCGAAGGGGTCCGGATTTCTTCGGCCGAGTAAGCGATCCGCGACCACGCGTGCGGATTGCCCGCGGACACGGCGGCGAACGTCTCCCACAGCTCGCTCACGTGCTGCTGGTGATCCTCGACGTCGCGCCCGCTCGCGGCTCGCACCGCCGTCTCCAGGAGCGGATAGATGTGCGTGGGCGCGACGGCGGTGTGCGCCATCTCGTAGTCGTTCGTGCCCGGGCGCGGGTCGCCGAGCACGTGCGCGCACGGCGGGTCGTCGGCGTGCGTCCAGTCGAGCCACGTCTTCGGCTCGCGCCGGGCACGCCAACGCGTATGGACCGCTTCGGCGCCGCCGACGAGGACCGCTCGGACGTCGCCGTTCGCGATCGTGGTTGCGACGTCGTTGACCAGCAGTTGGGGTGAGTTGCCGCCGACCGTGGTGGTGATCGTCGTGCGAGGCTCGACCCCGAGCCGACGGCCGAGCAGCGCGCCCGGGTCCGGGTACTTCCACGACACCATGTCGACGACGGCGATCGTGTCGAGCGCCGCGAGCACCGAGCGTGCTGCGCCCGCGTCGGCATCGGCGGCCCGGGCGGCATCGGCGAGGAGGTCGATGGGCTCGTGCGCCTTCGTCGGGTCGTCGAGCCGTTGCGATACCTGACCGGTGCCGACGATGACGGGCGTGCGGGGGTCAAGCACGAGCTGAACCTACCGGTCGGCGACGAGCTGCCTCGTGTCGTCGTCCACCATCGGCCACACCGGCTCGGCGGGCGCGGCGCTGTCGGGGCAGATCGACCGGTACCGACACGTTCGGCAGAGCTCGGCATCGGCAACGCCGGCGAAATCGCGGTCGCGCCATATGGCCTCGGCGATGCCGCGAAGCTCGTGTTCGATCGCGTCGAGCTCCTCCCCGTCCGGCTCGAACGGTCGCGGGTCGTCGACCGTCTCGGCGGCGAGGCACTCGTAGCTGACGCGCAGGCGCAGGTTCCGGCGCGCCGCGACCGGCGCCAGCAGCCAGGCTTGGAGGCGGGCGCGCGGATCGTCACCTACGCGGTCGGTATCCATTCCGCCGGTCTTGTAGTCGCGGGCGTCGAGCAGGCCGTCGTGGACCCAGACGGCGTCGATACGCCCGGTCGCCATGAACATCGGAGCCGGTCGCCGGTGGAAGCGCGCGCGCTCGAGCTCGTGTCGCGCCTCGTCGAACGTCTGGGGGCAGCGACGGATGTGCCGCTCGACGTAGCCCCGTACGGGGCTCGATGTCGGGAGCCCGTGGGCGACGAGCACGTCGTCGACGTACCCGTCGTCGCGGCACGAACCGTTGCGGTGGACGTGACGAAGGAGGTCGTGGACAAGGAGGCCCTGTTCCGGTGACGGCCCGTCGTCACTGCCCGGGACCCCGAGGAGATGCGTATTGCGGAACTCCCTCCGGCAGCGGCGCCACGTGTCGATCGACGACGGGCTGAGCGTGAGGATCTCGGGGCGGAGCTCGTCAGCCATGGGCAGCGCACCCGGCGACGAACCGGCACCGGCCGCACTCGAGGCTCGGCCGGGCCTCCGGGCGCGTGATTCGCGCCCGCAGCGCCTCGACGCGCTCGCGCAGCCATGGGCTCAGCTCGGCCGCGATCACATCGGTGGAGACCTCGTGCTCGACGAGCGCGCCGTACAGAAGATCTGCGTGGACGATCCGCACCGATCGGCCCGCCAGCCATTCGGATCGGCGCAGCAATGCGAAGCGCGTCTCCACCGGGCCGAGGGGATCGGCAGCGTCGGGCTCGGCACCGCCGACGCGGAGCAGTCGCAGCTCGGCATGGCCGTCGGCGTCCTCGAACGTCAGACCGGCGGGCCCCACGAGCCGGATTCCCAGCTCGGGCACGGGCGTCTCCCACTCGTCGGCGTCGACGGCGCGCACCGCACGACCGCCGAAGAGCCGGAGGTACCAGCGCGCCGCCGTCTCGTAGACCCGCTGCTCCTCCGGTACGAGATTGGGCAGCGGCGTGAACGCGGCCGGCGATGGAGGGCCGAGCTCGATGTGCGCGACCCGTGCGTGGTCCATGAGCTGGTTGGCGACGCGCCACCGAGCGGGCGCGGTGCGGTTCCCGCGCCGGTTGTGGTGCTCGAACGCGACGCGCCGTGGGCACAGCTTCTCGACGCGACGGAGGAACGCGAGCGTGACCTTCGGGAGCTCCTCGGGTCCTCCGTTGGTCGGCACGCGGCGAGAGTACGCGGCAGCAGTCGCGGAACCGCGGAGCGAGAGCTGCTGTCACAAGGAGCGAATCCAACGTCTCGCCCCGACAGGCCGACGCGTCGCGGCGTCGATGACATCGAGCTGCGGTCCTGGACCATTCGTAACACTCCGGAGTGATGAGATCGTTTCCCTGTTTCTGACACTCTTCGACGAAGCCTCACCACTCTCCGTGACGCCTATTTCCGACGTTTCACGGCGTTTACGGTGGGGAAAACTCCGTTCAGCTACATTCAGTGGGCTGCCCTGGCGTGTTCTCACGCTCTGTGGTAGGTTTTCAACCACTGATCGTGACATCGGGGGCGGGGGCGAAGCGCGGGACCGGCCTCGGGACAGAAACTGGAACGAGGCGGGGCGACATGCAGCGCCGAACCTGGAAGGTCACCGGTACGCCCACGACGACCGCGGGGGCGGCTCATTTCGGCCGTGCACCGGGCGCGCGGCGGGTGCGCGGCTCGACACTGACGCTCACCAGGCGTGAGGTCGCGGTCCTGGCCCGTACCGGTGCGGGCACCACCGCCGCCAGCGCGGTACGCGTTGGTCCGGGGCGCCGACGCGCCGAGGTCTGACCATGACCTCGCTTCTCCAGCAAAGGGGGACAGGCTCCGTCGGCCCGCTACGCCTGCCGCCGTGTGCACGCGAACGCGTTCAGACGCGGGCCCCGTCCGACGTTCGCGCGAGCACGGAAGTACGGTGCTGGCCGCGGTTCCGCCTCGCCGCCAAACGAAGCTTCGACGTGATCTCCGGAGTGTTCGCCCTGGGGCTTCTCTCCCCGATCCTCCTCGTCATCGCGGTCACTGTGTGGTTGTGCGAGGGCAGGCCGGTGATCTACCGACAGACACGGGTCGGACGCGGCGGGAGCGCCTTCACGATGTACAAGTTCCGCTCGATGGTCACCGATGCGCACGAGCGGCTCGACGAGGTGCGAAAGGAAAACCAGCGCGCCGGTCCGCTCTTCAAGACGCAGGCGGATCCGAGATGCACACGCGTCGGACGGTTTCTGCGGGCGAGCAGCCTCGACGAGCTTCCGCAGTTGTACAACGTCGTCAGTGGCTCGATGAGCTTGGTCGGGCCGCGTCCGGCGTTGTTCGAGGAGCGCGAACGCTTTCCGACCGAGCTGCTCGAACGTGAAGTGCTCCGTCCTGGGCTCACCGGTCTCTGGCAAGTGCAAGCCCGGCGCGATCCAGACTTTGACCGGTACAAGGAGCTCGATCTGCTCTATGTCCGTGCTTATACGTTCCGGAGAGATCTCGGCATCCTGCTCCGCACGCCTGTCGTCGTTGTTCGCGACGCATGGCGCGACGCACGTAGCACGGCGAGAGTCCCGGATTCACCGTTGCGCTGAGCTGATGCGCGTCCTCGTCACGGGAACAGAGGGCTACCTCGACGAGGCGGATCTCGAAGGCGTGCACACGATCGTCCACCTCGCCGAGTTGTCGAACGATCCGGTTGGCCAGCTCGAACCTGCGATCACGTACGAGATCAATCACGAAGGACCGGTTCGCCTTGCGAGGTTGGCCAAGTAGTGTCCGTCATGCCGGGTTCCCCGGTCGTCGAGATCGTTCGCCATTGATGCCCAGGCCGTCTCGCATCCTCGTTGGCCGAGCGACGTGGAACTTGACGGACCAGGCCATTTCCAGTGTCACGAATGCGGCGCTCTCGTTGCTGATTGCTCGTTTCGTCGACGCTCGCACCTTCGCTGCGTATGCAGTCTCGTTCACGCTGTACTCCCTCTTCGTTGGTGGTATGCGGGCCCTCGTGTCCGAGCCGCTCGCAGTGCGCTTCAGCAGCTGCGGGCGCGCCGAGTACCGGGACGTCGCCCGAGCCGCGGTTGGAGGCGCGCTGATGCTCGGCGCTGGCGCAGGCATGTTGCTCGTCCTGGTCGGGGCGTCTCTCGGCCACGACATCGGCGGGACGATGATCGTGCTTGGCCTCTTCCTTCCTGCTCTGTTGGCACAGGACGCGTGGCGCGCGGTGTTCATCGTGCACGGCCGTCCGGCGTCCGCCGCCCTGAACGACTCCGCGTGGGCAACCGTGCAACTCGGTGTCGTCGGTTGGATGCTGTACGTCGGCGTCGACACCGCGCCGCCGCTACTCGCCGGATGGGGATCGGCGGCGGTCGTCGCTGCGCTCCTCGGCGTCGCGCAGATGAGGGTGTATCCACAGCCTGTGCGAGGTGTGCGCTGGCTCGCGCGGCAAGCCGACCTGTCGCGGTTCTACCTACCGCAGTTCCTGGCTGTCGTCGGGTCGTTCCAGGTCACGCTGCTGTTGGTGGGTGTCGTGGGTAGCTTGCAGGATGTCGGGAGCCTGCGCGCTGCTCTCGTGCTCCTCGGTCCGCTCGGGATCATCGGGTTCAGCGCGATGGCCTTCGCGGTTCCCGAGCTGTCGCGCCGCAACCTCAATCGGCGCCGTACGCTGCAGGCCGCCATCGCGATCTCCTCGGTCCTGGTCCTGGCCAGCGTGCTGTGGTCGGCGGTACTGCTCGCGCTCCCTGATCGACTCGGCTCGCAACTGCTCGGCGACACGTGGCGCGACGCGCGCGCCGTGTTGCCGGGCATGGTGGTGTGGCAACTCGCAACCGTCGCGGTCTGCGGCGCGTCGGCGGCCATAACCGCGAAGGGTTGGGCACGTGCGAGCTTTCGTATCTCAGCGATTCTCGCTCCCGCGTTCCTGCTCTTCGGTCTCGTCGGAACACGGCTCGCCGGCGCGAGCGGAGCCGCAGCAGGCATGGCGCTCGCCCAGTGGGTCATGGTCCCTGTCTACTGGACTCTGCTCGTCACCCGCACCGCGGGCGCCATGCGATCTCCAAGGCACGCGCCGGGTTCATCGCCAGAAATCGCGCACCGCGTGGCGGACACGGCATGACCGGCCGTCGAGCGGTGATGATCGTCAGCTCCGCCTCGCCCTACCCGCGCGACAACGGCAAGCGAGTCGTAATGAGCGGGTTCATCGACTACTTCGCGGAGCGCGTCGGGTCTGATGCCGTGCACTACGTCCTCGTCGTCGACGCGGACGCTGAGACGCCCGAGGTGCCGTGCAAGCTGCACGTGCTCGCGAGACCGAACACCGCGGCCCGAGTGTGGAGCGTCGGTCGCCGAGCCGTCGTCGGGCGCCGGAGCTGCCAAGAGGCGATGTTCTCCGCACGGCGCCTGCGATCCGAGCTCCACGACCTGATCCAACGCGTCGATCCGGCAGTGGTGATCTACGACACGGTCCGGCTCGGACAGCACGCACCGCACGACGCTTCGCGGCGCGAGCTCATCTTTCTGGATGATCTCTTCTCCGTCCGGTACGAGCGCATGCTCGATGCCGATGCGTCGGGCGAGCTTGGTGACATCGATCCGCTCGGCGAGTTCGGATCGGGGTTGACCGGGCCGATGCGGTGGCTCGCGCACCGCCCTGCCATCTACCGCGAGTTGCTGAGTGTCGAACGGCAGCGCATTCGGCGAAGCGAGAACGCCTCAATCCAGTCGTTCGACGCGAGCCTCCTCCTCAACGAGGACGAGGCCTCGCTGGCGCGCGCCCGCGCCGCGAGTAGTTCGGTGTTCGCGCTCCGCCCGTACCTGCCCGAGATCCGAACATCTATGCGCTCGCCGTCCGAGACGCCGCAGTTCGTCTTCCTCGGACGTCTCAATGTGCCGCACAACGACAGCGCGATCACATCCTTTCTCGACGAGCTCAGCGCCGCTCTGGAGTCCGAGCTTCCGAAGGCTGTCGTCCGAATCGTCGGCCGGGGCGCGAGAGCGCCGTTGCAACGTGTCGCCGCGATGCATCCACGGCTCGTCCGGCTCGAGGATTATGTCGACGACTTGGACGCGCTGTTCGCGACGACAACTGCGATGCTCGCACCGCTTCGCTACGGTACCGGCGTGAAGGTCAAAGTGCTCGAGGCCCTGGCGCGCGGGCTGCCGGTCGTCGGCACCGAGCGTGCCTTTTCGGGCATTCCCATCGAACTCGACGGGTCGAGTGGCTGCCTCGTCGAGAACAACCTGCGCCGGTGGCCGGAGCTCCTGGGACGCACAAGCGATCACGTGGAGAACGCAAGGCTCTCACGGGCCGCACGCGAGTTCTACCTCCACACCTACGATCGCGAGGTCGTCGCGCAGCAGTACGACCGACTCTTCGATCTGTCCACCGCTCCGCTCGAGGTCGCCGACAAACGGGGTGATGACGCCGGGAAACCCGGCGTAAGGATCGGGGAGGTCCGCGTGTCGCGTTCCGTCGTCGCCAGCTGCGTCATTGTCTGCTGGCGGAAGCCCGAGGCGCTCCGGCGGCTGTTGAAGGCGCTCGACGACGACCGTCTCGAAGTCATCGTCGTCAATCCCGAGATCGACCCCGAGGTCGCGTCGGTCGCATCGGCCTGCATCCACGTCCCGCTCGACGGTGACCCCGGGTTCGCCGCCGCGGCCAACGTCGGGGTCCGCCACGCGTCGTCGGAGTACACGGTGATCATGAACGACGACATCGACGTGACTGTCGAGGCGGTCCTGGCCCTGGTGGCGACGGTCGCATCCGGAAAGGCCGACGTCGCCGTGCCCGCGGTGCTCGACTGCGCGGGCCGGCATGATGCGACCATCAGGGCCCTGCCGACGCCACGGGCGCTCCTGCTCGAGTGGTGTCTCCTGCCGGACCAGCCCGTTCGTTGGCTGGAGGGTCGGCTGCACGTCGAGAAGTGGAGACGGCCCCAGAAGCCCGAGATGGTCGAGGCGTGCGGGTCGCCGATATTCGCGATGCGGACCGCGCTCCTGCGCGCCGTGCCCTTCCCCGACGACTACTTCCTCTACTGGGATGAGATCGACTGGTGCTGGCGCCTGCGCGAGCAGGGAAGGAAGATCGCCTACTTGCCCGACCTCACCGTCGGACACGACGGAGGTCGACTCGATGTCTCGCCGCTGAAGTCACGGCTAATCACGCAGAACGCGGTCAAGTGGTTCCGGAAGACGCAGGGTTCCGCGGCAGCCCGGCGCGCGTTCATGGTCATGCTCGCGTACAACATCCGCCTCGTCATCGTCGCGGCGCTGCGTGTAGCAGCGGGGCGTGAGACGGCCAGGGCCGAGCTCCGCGCCCGCCTCGCCGGACTTCGTGCGACGCGCGCGAGTTGGTACGAGGTCACCGGAGTTCGCGCCATCCCTCCGACGCCCTGAGTCGCCGCGATGAGCGGCTACGTCACGGTGTCCTGCTCAGGAACGAGGTGCTTCCATTTCGTCCCCGCAGGCTCTTGGCTGACCGTGGAGGAGCTGTCCGCGGCACCTCGCGGCCCCTCGCCGGACCAGACCGAGCGGTCGAACACGTAGCCGAGCATGTTCAGGTCGAAGGCCTCGGCCACCGCGCCCAGCCGGTCGAGTGACGCGAGCGGGGTCCGCGGCCTCACGACGGCGACGAGACCCGCCGCCTCATGCGCCAGGACGGCCGTCTCGGGACACGTCGGCAGCGGCGGAAGATGGAGGTACACCTCGCCTGCGGCACGGTCGAACGCGCGCAACGCCTCGATCGCTCCCCGGGACAAGTAGATCTCACCGGTGCCGCGCGGCCGGGTGCCGACCGGCACGAACTGGATCGTCGTCCCATCGATCATCCGCGAGAGCCCGACATCCGTAGCTGAGAGACCCTGAGCGGCGACATCGCTGAAGCCCGGCGCGGCGTCGGCGTTGAGTGCGGAAGTGAGGAACGCGGTCCGCGCATCCGCATCCACGAGCAGCGCCGGCCGGCCGGCCTCTACGGCGGCTGCCGCGAGGTTGACGACCACCGACGCCGATGCACTGGTGTCGTCGGCGCCGGTGACGACGATGACCTTCGACGGGCACCCCTGAACCGCCCGATCGACCATCGCGAGGATCCAGTGGTACGTGTCGCGGGGTCTCGCTCGTGTTCCGGTGGGGCGCCCCGACTGCTTCGCCGGGACGTCGCCGAGCAGCGGAAGGCCGAGGCGAGCCGCTGCGACCGATGGCCTCAGCGCGAACCGAGAACGACTGGCTCGCCACCAGACGAGCAATGTCGCGACGAACGCACCGAGCAACGCCCCCAGAACTGCGTTGCGCAGCGGGTTGGGCGAGGTCTTCTTCGTCGGTGGGTCGAAGGGGGTAAAGAGGCGGACGGGCCTCTCGGCGTTGAGCTGTTTCAAGGAGAGCTGAGTCGCCTGCTCCTGGATACTCGCGATATTCTGCGACAGGAGATCGCGCTGTCGAGCGACCTCTGCGTTGTTCGGGTCCACCGCGAGGGTTCCCTGCACAGCAAGCAATCTCGCTTCTACATCGCTGCGGTTATGCTCGAGCTGCGCGAGCACATTCTGGTAGACCGCTTGCGCTCGCTCGCGCGCCGAGGTCTCATACGCCTCCTCGACGGCGTTGAGCAATCGAACCGACTCCCGCGCACTTCCCGCGCTCGCACTCAGTGTGACGATGTCCGTTGTCGTCGACGGCGTCGCCTCGACGGCCGAGAGAACGTCGGCGGTTGTCATCGTTCCGAGCCGCCTGCTCGCGCGGCTCGCGACGTCGCGCGACATCATGACTTCGGCCTCGTTTCGCACCCTCCGCACTGGGTCGACCGTCTGTCCCTCGACCGGGACAGGCGCATCCTGTGCAGTGACAAGAAAGACGTTCCCGGACGCGCGATAACGATTCGACCGCTCCGCAGAGACGGCAAACGCAACGACGGCGAACACAACCGTCCCGACGAGCACCCACGGCCAGTACGAGCGCAAGGCACGCAGTAGGGTCTGGCCCGGGCCTCGCGGCTCGGGCCGCAGCACTTCTTCGGATGGATCTGCCATCGCCCGCCTTCCGACTTACGCGATGGAGAGGATAGGGCTCCGGATCCGGGTCGAGCGAGCGGTGCACTCGCGAGCGGTGGACTGATGGAGACGTCGCCGTCGGCGTGGAGGAAGCTCCGGGCGTGAACAAGCACATTCTCATCGTCACGAAGCTGCTTCCCGCTCCGGCCGATGGCGGTGGGAAGCAACGTACGCTTGCGATGCTTCGCAGGTTCTCGGCGCGGGGTGATGTCAGCCTGGTCGCGTTCGACGACGGCGCGGACCACGAGACGCTCGACGAGTTGGGTGTGTACGTTCACTCGGTCCAATGGCCGACGGGTCCCCGGGCGATCGTCGGTGGCTACGTCCGGAGTGGCAGCGTGTCCAGCGCGCGCTTCTGGCATCGCCATCTAGCCCGCGCCGCCGAACAGGTAGCCCGCGCACGGCCGCCGGACGTCCTCGTCATCGAGTACGCGCAACTCGCTCCGCTCGTCAGGAACGTGCACGCGCCGCTCACGGTGCTGAGCATGCAGAACGTCGAGTCGGATCTGGTCGCCAGCGTTGCCCGCTCCCGCCGCGTGCCCACCCGCGCCTTGCTGCTCGCCGAGGCCGCCACGGTGCGTCGACTCGAACGGCGGTTGCTCCGCGTCGCCGACGTCGTGTCCGTGGTGAGCGAGACCGACCGAGCCCGGCTTCCCCCGACTCGCGGGCGGGTGATCATCTGCCCCAACGGCCAAGAGCACCCCGAGCTCTTGCCGTGGCGGAGCAGCGAGCCAACGGCGGTGTTCGTGGCCCAACTCGGCTGGAAGCCGAACGTGGATGGAGCGTTGTGGCTCGGACGGAAGGTCTGGCCGTTGGTGCGCGCGGTACGACCGGACGCGCGCCTCATCCTCGTCGGTCGGAAGCCTGCGCCGGAGGTCCGAGACCTCGCAAGTCCTGATGTCGAAGTCACGGGTACCGTCCCGGACGTGCAGCCATTCCTCGCACGGGCGCGTTGCACGCTGGCACCGTTGTCGGCGGGCGGTGGTTCTCGGCTCAAGATCCTCGAGTCGCTTGCCGCGGGACGGCCCGTCGTGTCTACGAGCGTCGGCGCCGAGGGCCTCGACCATGTCGTCACGCACGGCATCGTCGTCGCCGATGACCCGCGCTCGTTCGCTGATGCAGTCATCGCACTTCTCGACGACGCCAACCTGGCGGAGCGACTCGGCAAGGAAGGTCACAACCGCGTCGCGAAGCACTACACCTGGGACAAGACGCTCGCACCGCTGCTCGACGCCGTGTTCGCGAACCGATGAGGAGCCGCGGGCGAGGCAACGTCCCGATCATGTCAGCCCGCAGAACGACGATGACGGAATCGCCGACTTGGCGCGCCGTCGCTCGG
The DNA here is from genome assembly GCA_030948625.1 of Actinomycetota bacterium. Taxonomy (GTDB): domain Bacteria; phylum Actinomycetota; class Acidimicrobiia; order IMCC26256; family JACDBD01; genus JALZAA01. The sequence goes on along the minus strand of JALZAA010000122.1, from coordinate 19,075 downwards.
TCCACGAGCCGCCGGCCACCCCGCCGCGACCATTGCTTTGCTGCACCGACACGTCTCGCCTTCCGGGCCGCGAGTACGACCGCCCACAGGTCGATGCCGACATCTTCGCCCGTCGATCGCCCGGGAGCGCACTCGTAGACTTCCTGCCGTGACGGTCTGGGGACGAGTCGCGCACCGAGTTGCAAGCGAGCAACCGATCTCGGTTGCCGTCTTCGGAGCCGGATACGTCGGTCGGAATCTCGTGCACCTCCTCGATCGCCTTCCCGGTTTCGTACCGGCTGTCATCGTCAACCGCAGCCTGAAACGGGCCATCGACGCGTACGTCGCCACTGGTAGCCGTGCGGACGAGGTCATCGTCGCGCACGACGAACGGACATTGCGCCGCGCCATCGAGCGGGCCGCCCCGGTGGTTACAGCCGAACCCGACCTCGCGATCTCGTACGAGGGGTTCGACGTCTTCGCGGAAACGACTGGCGCGCTCGACTACGGCGCAGCCGTGATGCTCTCGGCGTTGCGTGCTCACCGCGCGGTTGTCTCGATCAACGCGGAGGTCGACGTGGCGGTCGGTTGGCTCTTGCACATCGTGGCGGCAGTGCACGGCGGTGTGTACACGATCTGTGACGGCGATCAACCCGGTGGGCAGATGCGAACCCTCGACCGTCTGACTCACATGGGGTTCGACGTGGTCGCGTCGCTGAACTGCAAGCGGCATCTCGACGTTCATCAGACGATCGCAACAAGCGCACCGTACGCAAAGCGCGACGACACGAGCGTCGCCGTCACCGTCTCGTCCGGTGACGGCACCAAGATGAACATCGAACAGGCGGTGGTCGCGAACTTGGCTTTCCTAGCGCCGGATTGTCGGGGGATGCGCGGCATCCGGACGGTGCTCGACCGAGCCCTCGACGACGTGCTGCGCGCCATCTCACGCGACGGCATCGTCGACTACACGCTGGGCGGTGATTTCGGCGCTGGCGTGTTCGCCATCGGACGTGCCAAAGAACCCGAGATTGTCCGAACACCATTGCGCTTCTTCAAGATGGGTGAAGGGCCCGAGTACCTGATCTTCAACCCGCACACGCTCGTGCACTTCGAGATGGTGCAGTCGATTGCCGAGGTCGCGCTCGACGAGGCACCATTGTGGAGCCCGATCGAACCTCCTGTCGCCGACGTGATCGCGTTTGCCAAGCGCGATCTCGTCGCCGGTGAGTGCCTCGACGGTATCGGTGGCGACACGTGCTACGGACAGATCGACACGGTCGAGCGCGCACGTGGCCTGCTCCCGATTGTCTTCGCCGAGCACGCCAAGGTCGTGACCGCGGTACCGCGCGACGCGCCGATTCCAGTCGAGTCGGTCGAGCTCGACCCCGAGGCACCGATCATTGCTCTGCGGCGGACTCAGGAGAAGCTCCTCCGCTGATGCGCTTCGCAGTGGCACCCATCGCGGGCGCGTGGCTGATCGACCTCGACCCGGTCGTCGACGAACGTGGCTTCTTCGCGCGGACGTTCTGCGTCGACGAGTTCTCCGAGCGCGGCATCGACGCGAACGTCGCGCAGTGCAACATGTCGCTGACTCGCGCCGCCGGCACGATCCGGGGCTTGCACTACCAGGTCGCCCCCGCCGCCGAAACGAAGCTGGTCCGCGTCGTCCGCGGCGCCGTTCACGACGTGATCGTCGATGTGCGCCCCGATTCCGAGACGTACCTTCGGCACGTCGCAGTCGAGCTGAGCGAGGACAACCGGCGATCCCTCTTCGTACCGGTCGGCTGCGCGCACGGTTTCCAAACCGTCGTGAACGAGACGTGTGTGGAGTACCAAATGGGCGCCAAGTACACGCCCGGGACGGATCGCGGCGTGCGCTTCGACGACCCGCAGCTGGCAATCGCGTGGCCGAGGCCGATCACGGAAGTTTCGGCGAGAGACCGGGGCTGGCCGCTCATCGCCGACCGGACCGATCTGATTGCATGATTCGTCTCTCCAGAAGAACCGCTCGTCATGCGGTGGCTCCGCAAGAGATGGCGGAGCTGAGCCAGGCGCGTGTACGCGGAATTCGAAGGTCTCGCGCTCCAAATTGATCTCGCTGAAGAGTTCGAGCAGCAGTCGCGTGCGGCGTCGGGCGTCCCATCCCCAATCGAACCTCGGGAAAACGCCCCGTATCTTGTCGAAGGCAGCTCGGTAGCTTCGATGGTCGGCGCTGGACTCGCCGAACGACATTCTGCAGCCCGTGAACACCTCGCCGACCACTTCGGCGCTGTCGCGGATCGTGTAGTTCTGCTTCGTGGATCCGACGTTGAGGATCTCGTCTTGCACCCGTTCCCGCGGCGCGTCGATCGCCCGCAGGCTCGCGTCCGTGATGTCGAGCGCGTGTACGAGCGGACGCCGTGGGGTTCGTCGCTCCTCAGGCGAATTTTCACCCGTCGTCAACGCGAGTCCCACAAGGTTGTTCAGCACGACGTCGAATCGCATCCTCGGCAAGGCTCCGAAGGCCGTCGCGTCGCGAAGGAAGGTGGGTGAGAAGTCGTCGTCGGCCAGGGCGCCGACATCACGTTCGACCCGCGCCTTGCAGATCGCATAGGGGGCCGTGGCCGAAGTGGTGAAGCATCGTCGACCGTGTCGCTCGCGACTCCGTCCACACTGCACGACAGCGTGTAGACGAAACGGCTGACCCTCGCGACCTAGACTCCGGATCAACCCGCGGATGTTGAATCCTCACGGATGTGGACCCGACGATGGGCGTTCGACCGCAACGACAGGCGACCGTACGTTGAGGGTACAGGCAGGAGCAGCGCTCGAAAAAACTCGGACTGCAGTGTCGCAACGCTCTCGAGCGCTCGCGATGCCCGCGTCAGCACGGGAATCGCCTCCGCGTGTCCGCCCGTTGACCGTGCTCAAGGTGATGGTGACGGCCGCAGTCGTTCTGCAACGGTTCGCCGTGCCCTTTGGGCCCGAGCAGGTCTCGTTCGTGCTCGTCGCGGAGGCCGTGCTCCTCGGCGTGCTGCTCGTTCGAGGCCAGCTCGTGATCGAGCGCAACCGAACGCTCTGGTACCTCGTCGCGTCGGGGGCTTGCCTCGCTGCCGCAGCAATCGCGTCCGACAGCGGTGACGGGTCCTCGCTGCTGTCCGTGCTGCTGCTCCTCGCCATGTACGCGCCGTTCTGCCTGACACTGGTCCCTTCCCTGCGTTGTCTGTACCGACCCGTCCTGCAGTTCTTTACGACGTTGATGGCGATCGTCGCTGTCGTGGCAGTGGTCCAGATGTTCCTGCAGCTCGCGGGCTGGTCCTATTCGGATCCGTTGACGAGCGTTCCCAAAGAGGTGCTCACCAAGGGCTACAACACGGCGTACCCGGTGAAGTACGGCTCCGCAATCGTGAAGAGCAACGCCTTCATCTTCCTGGAGCCGTCGTTCCTGTCGCAGTTCCTCGCGCTCGCGTTCGTCGTCGAGCTCACCATAGGGGCGCGTCTCTGGCGCCTGCTCCTCTACTTCGGCGCGATGCTCACCACGGTGTCCGGGACCGGGGTCATTCTGCTGGCGTTCGGATTGGTCGTCGTGCTGTTCAAGCGCGCGGACAGGAGGCCTGTCACATTCCTCCTGCCGTTCGCCCTTGCCGTCGTCGTGACCCTGGCGACACCCGTCGGCTCACTCTTCAGCGAGCGTGTCACGGGGGAGAGCAGGACCGAGACGTCGAGTTCTCGCGCGAGATTCGTCGAGCCCTACCAGCGCGTGTACGACGACCTGAACCAATCCGTGCAACATCTCGTCGTAGGCCGCGGGCCGGGCTTCGCGGAACGTGCTGCAGACGACGCCTTTGTTCGGGAGGACATCCCGATCGTATATCCGGTCGTGCCCAAGTTGAGTTACGAATACGGCCTCGTCGCCGGGCTCCTGTTCGCAGGCTTCATCGGGTTCGCCTTCCTGAACCGCACCCCGTCACTGGTCATCGCGAGCTCCGCGCTGTTGATGCACTTCTTCCTCTCGGGATCGCTCCTCCAGGCGCACACGGTGTACCTGTGCTACATCCTGACCTCCCTCTTTGCCGCGACCGAGGTCGAGAGGCGGTTCGATCGCCGAGGCGGGAGACGACGTCTCATGATTGCCACGTCGTGACGGCGACAACCGGACTGTGAAGCTGCACGTGATCTACCGATCGTACGGTGGCGAGAACCGCAAGAGCCGTCCTGCGTACTTCAGCAAGCTTTTGGCGCTGGCTTCGTTCGTGCGCGCCGTCGACCAGCTCGAGAGCCCGGTCGGCCTCACGTTCCTCAACGACGGACCAGTCGCGAACGACGCGTACCGTCTCATGCAGGCGGTGGGACGGGTCGTGGCGTTCGATCGTCTCGGCTGTCGCGGATCGTACGCTAAGGCATTGACGCTCGCGGCCGGCTGCACTGGCGACGAGTCCGACATCATGTGGCTGGCCGAGGACGACTACCTGTACCGCCCGGATGCGCTCGAGCGGTTGCTCTCCGCTGCTCGGCTCATTCCGTGGGCCTCGTACTTCGCGCTCTACGGCAGCTTCCCGACGCCCGAGGCGGAAATGAGCGGCGAGGAGGACGACATCGCGCCCCGAGGTTGGCGCGACCAGGGCGGCGTCACGGTCCACGGCCACTGCTGGCGCCATGCGGTGAGCACGACGAGTACCTTCGGCGCGCGCCTTCCGGCGCTGCGCCGAGACCGCCAGCTCTTCCGCACGGCCCTGTACTCGGCGCGCGCTTGGGACCACCAGACCTGCCTGGCGTACCAGGGGTACGTGCCGTTTCGCGGTCGTTGGCTGTTGCAAGATCCGAGCACGCGCGGTACCGAATCCGTGAAGTCGAGGATCAAGGTCCTCGGCGCGACGCCGATCAAGGTGGTGGTCGATGCCATGGCCTATCGGAGGGCCCGCCAACCTGGTCTCCTTGTTGCACCCCGACCGGCACTCGCCACCCACCTCGAGCTGCCGTACATCGCGCCCGGCACCGACTGGGACGCGGAGGCCGAGGCCACGACGGAGTGGGCGCGCTCCCGAGGCATCCCGGTGCCGCAGTCGGCGTGATGGGCCGCACTACAGGAGTCAAGCGGCTCAAACTGTCGTCGACCAGAAGAAGCGCTCGTCGAGCGCAACGGGGCTCAGTGCAAGACGTACGTCCGGATCATCGCGACGAGCGGGTCGTCGGGATACGTCTCGAGCCGGCATGTGTTTTTGTTGAGCGGCATCCAGTTCCACACGTTCACGCCGTCGACCCTGGTTCGAAAGGTCGCGTCGAGCTTGGCACGGAACTCGGTGACCCGGGATGCGAACGGGACGCAGGGGTGGCCGTCTTGGGACTGGTTGGGGTTCCCGTCCGTGCTGGCGAAGATTCCGACCTCACCGAGAATGAGCGGCTTGCGGAGCGCGTCGCTCTGGGTCACCGCGCCCGCCAGGTGCGGGGACGCCCCTGCGTTCATGTCGTATTCGTGGAGGCTGGTGACGTCGATACCGGGACTCTCGTGGATGTGCCTCCACCGCCTGGCACCGCCGTACGCCCAAGGTGCCTGCGCTCCGGATTCGACGAGGTGGTTCCGGTCGAGTCGATGGATCTCGCCGCCCGCCGTATCGAAGAATCGGCGAATATCGCCCGTCTTGCCGCCCGGCTCGTTGACGAGCTCCCACATGCCGATCGCCGGCTCGTTCCGGTAGCGATCCACGACCTGACGTAGCCACGGCATGAACCGGTCGCGGAAGCCGCCGGCATACCAACGATCGGTCTTCGCCCCCTCGGGATCACCGCAACTACCGAGGTCGTCGGTGAGCACCGGGATCAACTTCTGGTTGTGGGCGGAAGCAATCGCGACGATCCGGTCAAACCGTTCGAGGTCGGTGTTCATGAAGAACCAGGTGCGTACCAGGCTGTTCGGTCGCAGCGACGCGAAGAAAGCATCGACTTCCCCTTCCGACGGGATCTCGTCGGCTAGCCCGCAGCCGGTGAGCGTGAACGCGTTGTAGGAGAGATATCGGAGCCTTCGGCCTTCGAGCACAAGGTTCGCGCCGCGCCGTGACACGAACGATTCCACGGGTCGCGGCGCCGCGGCAAGCGTGGAGGCAACCTCCTCCCCACCGCGCAGCGAAGGGAGGGCGCAATCGCACACGAGGACGACAACCGTGAGCACGACGGTGGGGAGTACGGTCGCGACGCGGCGCGTCCTCACCGCGAACCAATCCTCTCTCGAGGACCGAGGGGACCTGCCGGCGTCGAGTGAACCACAGCCGCGCGAAGAAGATAACGGCGCGAATGCACCTCGTCCAAGATTAGATGCTCGATCCCGTTCGCTCGATGTACCGGCGGGCATGGATGGCATCGACATCACAGACGACATCGCGACGAAGTCTTGCATGGTCGTCGCGCCTCACCGCGATGACGAGACGCTCGGATGCGGTGTCGCGATCATGCGAAACGGGAGGCGAGAACCCGAGTGACGGTTGTGAGCGCTAAAGACGGTCGCTTGTCCCAGCTCCCCCCGCTCTCCACCGAACGATTTCGGCGGTTAGCCGTTCGCCTGGCGGCGCGCCCATTCGTCGCGTGCGGCCTCGTAGAGCGCGGTCTCGCGAGCCGCGATCTCGGTGGGCGTGAGCTCCTCGACGAGCCCGCGGCGTCCGCGCTGTCCGGTCTCGGCCGCCAATGTGGGTGAGACAAAGTACGGCCGGAGCGCGTCGGCGAGCCCTCTCGCGTCGTCCGGGTCCACGACGGCGCCAGCCCCCCAGCGCGTCACGAACGGCGCCACACCCGTCGTCGCCGAGATCACGACCGGCCGGCTCGCCGCGATTGCCTCCAGCGCGGTGAGCGAGAAGCTCTCGAATCGACTCGGTACGGCGACCACGCGCGCCCGCGCGTAGAGTTCCGGCAGCGCCGGATACGCGACATGCCCGGCGAGCTCGCACGGCACGCCCAACCTCGCGGCGCGGGCTTCGATCGCTGCTCGTGCACTCAACCCGTCCAATTCGCCCGCTGATGCGCCAGCAAGTACAACTTTCACATCGAGACCTGCCGCGCGAAGGTCCGCCACGGCATCGAGGAGGACGTCCTGGCCCTTGCGGTGCTCGATGCGCCCGACGACGAGCACGATGTCGCTCCTCCGGTCGGGTTCGCCGACCTCGAGGAAGATCGTCGGGTCGAAGGGGTACGGGATGATCGCCGGTTCGCGGCCGCGAATCCAGTCGAAGCGTCGGAGGACGTCGACCAGGAGCGGCGACGGCGCCACGAGCATGTGCGCACGGTCCGCCGAGATGCGATCGAACCGGTCCGCGAGCTGTGCTCGCCAGCTCAGTCGGCGGTGGCGCAGCCGGACGTCGAGCACTGCGGGTGTATGCAGGCGGATCACCAGTGGCGCAACCTCGCGGAGGGCGAAGACGAGCGCGCGCGTTTCGCTCTCCTGAGTCTCGATCACGTCGGGCTGGAGCCCGAGGCGCCACATCCAGTACCCGTAGGAGAAAGCGAGGCTGAGGCGCAGGCTGATCGAGTCGCGCGGGTAGTCGCGGCCGCGGAGGAACCGTGCGTACCTTCCGAGATACCGGCTGATCGGAATGCGCACCAACGGTCGCCGGTGCACGAAGACGCCGTCGTGAACCTCGTCCCTCAATCCCCGTCCTTGACAGGCGACGACGTGTACCTCATGACCGAGCCCAGCGAGCGCCGGTGCAATGGTTGCCGTGTAGGTGCCGACGCCGTCCCAAACGACAGGCGGGTACTGCTCGGTGAGGAAGACGACTTTCACGTTCGGGTTGCCGAGCCTCGTCGACGTGTCGCACGACACCCGTCGCTATCATGTCGAGGTCCGACGCCGCGCGCGCGGCCGCCAACGGAGCCGTCTGTGTGACCGATACGCCCAGTACGACGCCGCCCGTTCACGAGATCCCGGTCGTGATCCTCTGCGGCGGTATGGGCACGCGGCTAAGCGAGGTAATGGAGAGCATCCCGAAGCCACTCGTCGACATCGGTGAGCAGCCGATCCTGGCACATCATGAAGACGTACGACCACTACGGGTTCCGGCGCTTCATCCTCTACCTGGGCTGGAGTCCGACGAGAAGCCGACGAAGGCGGAGGGACGGGTGAGCGGCGGCGTCTTCGTCCTCGAGCGCGACTTCCTCCTGGACGACGACCCGGGCCTTCTCTTCGAGCAGGCTCAGCTCCAGAAGACTGGGCGCGACGGTGAAGTCGCCGTCTTCGGACACGAAGGATTCTGGGGGGCGGGCATGGACACCTATCGCGGGTACACCGCGCTCAACGAGATGTGGGGCCGCGGCGAGGCGCCGTGGACGGTGTGGTAGCAGGAGATCCCGGCACCAGCCTCGCGGAGGTCAGGACCGGAATCGACAAGGCAGCCATCGGCAAGGCGATGCACGACCTGATCGCCGAGCTCTATCCCATCTGTCGCAGCATCACCGGTGACGGCGTTCGAGAGACGCTCTCGCACATCGCGAGGCGCGTCCCGATCACCCTCCACGATGTGCCGACGGGCACCCGCGCCTTCGACTGGGAGATCCCCCCGGAATGGAACATCCGCGACGCGTGGGTGAAGGACGCGCATGGCCGTCGCGTCATCGACTTTCGCGCGCACAACCTGCATGTGATGAGCTACAGCGAGCCCGTGCGGACCTACCTCACCCGTGACGAGCTCGAGCGGCGGGTGTTCACGTTGCCGGATCACCCGCAATGGATCCCGTACCGGACGTCGTACTACGAACGGAACTGGGCCTTCTGCGCCACGTACGACACGCTCGCTTCACTTCCCGACGGCGACTACGAGGTGTGCATCGACTCGACGCTCGAAGCAGGCTCGTTGACCTACGGGGAGGTACTGCTCGAGGGAGCGACCGAGGCCGAGGTGTTGCTCTCGACCCACATTTGTCACCCCTCGCTGGCGAACGACAACCTCTCGGGCATTGCACTGGGTGTACTTGCAGCGGAGCATCTCCAGCGCGCGCAGCTTCGGTACTCGTACCGGATCCTGTTCATACCGGGGACGATCGGGTCGATCGCGTGGCTGGCGCGCAACGAGGCCAAGGTTGGGCGAGTGCAGCACGGCCTGGTCCTGGCCGGTGTCGGTGATCCGGGGCCGTACACATACAAGCGAAGCCGACGCGGGGACGCGACCATCGATCGAGCGGTCGAGCACGTGCTCGCGACGTCCGGAAACGAGCACGTGGTCCTCGACTGGTCGCCGTACGGCTACGACGAGCGACAGTTCTGCTCGCCTGGATTCGACCTGCCCGTCGGGCGGCTCAGCCGTTCGCCGCACGGTGAGTACCCCCAGTACCACACGTCGGCCGACGACCTCGACTTCGTGCGGCCAGAGTCGCTGGCCGAGTCCCTTTCGACCTTGCTGACCGTGCTCGAGGTGTTGGAGGGCGACGCTCGATACTTGAACCGAAATCCGAAGGGCGAGCCGCAACTCGGGCGCCGGGGTCTCTATCGGTCCGTGGGGGAAGCGGTCGACCGGCGCGCCGTGGAGATGGCGCTGCTCTGGGTGTTGAGCCTGTCGGACGGCGGCTGGTCGCTCCTCGACATCGCCCGGCGGGCGGCGCTGTCCTTCGACGCCGTGCATGAGGCAGCGACCGCGCTGGAGCAGCACGATCTCGTCGAGCGCCTCGACGGGTGAGAACGAGCGCCAGTCAGCAGATGCGAGGTTCGGGCACTGGGCGCGAAGCGGGGCCGGTGCCGGCGGCTTCGAAGCCGGGCGCTGCACGCCACTCTCGGAGAAACGACACCGGCTCGAAGTCGGGAAGGGTCTGCAAGAGCAGCGAGTCGAGCGCGGCGCGGAGGTATTTGTCACCGTTGCGTACAGGGAGCCCGACGCTGACCCGCGGTGTGCGCGGTACTAGTCGCCCGGATCAGGAACGCGCGCTGCCTCCCAGCGCAGCGACGGCGAGAGCCGACCGAGGTCACGAAGCTCCGCCAGCCGGCGCAGACGCTCGAAACGGGGTCTGTCCGCGTTGGTGAGCGCGAGCGTGCGGAACCGCGAAGCTAGATCGGCGGCTCCGCGGCTCGCGTCCCATTGTTGCCGGAGGTGTGGGAACGCGGATGCGAGCCGGGAGAAGTCGACCCTGTACGACCGGGGGTCGGGGCCGGTCTCACCGGAAATCGTCACGCGACCGCGTCCGAGCGCTTCCGCCACAATGTGAGCGAGGTCACGTACCCGGTGGTTTTCGCCCGAGAAGCCCACATTGAACGCACGATCATGCACCGTCTCCCGCGGCGCGTCGAGAGCCGCAACGAACGCGCCCGCAACGTCCTGGGCGTGGACAACCGGTCGCCAAGGTGTGCCGTCGCTCAACACTCGCACTTCGCCGGTGAGCAAGCCGCTGGCAACGAGGTCGTTGACCACCAGGTCGAGGCGCAAGCGCGGCGACCAGCCGTATGCCGTCGCGTTTCGAAGGTAGACGGGGGAGAAGCTTGCGTTGGCAAGCTCGTGCAGGCCGTCCTCAACACGAACTTTCGACTCGGCGTACGGTGTCAGCGGCTGCATCCGGGCATCCTCGGTAACCAGATCGTCTTCGCCGCTGGCGCCGTAGATGCTGCACGACGAGGAGAAGAGAAAGCGCGTGACGCCGGTGTCTCGGGCGACTCGCGCCAATTGGAGCGTCGCATCGACGTTGATCTCGAAGGTGATCGATGGTTCGAGGTTGCCGACCGAGTCGTTCGAGAGAGCGGCGAGATGCACCACGGCGTCGAATCCCGCCAGGTGTTCGGCGGTGACGTCCCGGAGGTCGAGGGCCAACCCGGGACTCGGATCAGGCCGTGGGCCAAGCACGCAGTCACGAAAGAACCCGGTGTCCAGACCCACGAGATCGTGCCCCGCGGACGAGAGGGCGGGCACCATAAGGGTGCCGAGGTATCCCTCGTGTCCTGTCAGGAGGACTCTCATCGTGCGCCACCGGCTCGCGCACGCTTACGCGACGCCGTTGTGACGGTACCACTAGCGTTGTGAGTCGACGATCCTCCCGGCGAAGTCGAGCAGGCAGGGGCGAAGCCGTGACAAGCGGGAAACGCGTGTGCCGGTTCTGCGACACAGCGCTCCAGCACACCCTCGTGGACCTTGGCATGTCGCCATTGTGCGAGACCTTCCTCGACGCGGAGCAGCTCGACGAAGCGGAAGCATTCTTCCCACTCGACCCACACGTGTGCCACAAGTGCTTTCTCGTGCAGCTGGCGGAGTACGTCGCCCCCGATGAGATCTTCGACGACAGATACCCATACTACTCGTCGTATTCCGAAAGCTGGGTCGAGCACGCGCGGCAGTACGTCGACTCTGTGATCGAGCGTCTCTCCCTCGACAGCTCGAACCTCGTCGTAGAGGTCGCGAGCAACGACGGTTACCTGCTGCAGCATCTGGTAGCTCGTGGCATCCGCGTGCTCGGCGTAGATCCCGCGGCCAACGTCGCCGCGGCGGCCGCTGAGCGAGGCATCCGCACTCTCGTGCGGTTCTTCGGCACCGAAACGGCCCGTAGCATCGTGACGGAGTACGGGCATGCCGACCTTATAGTCGGCAACAACGTGCTGGCACATACGCCACATCTCAACGACTTCGTCGCGGGTCTCGAGCTGCTCCTCGCCCGCGGTGGCGTGATCACGATCGAATTCCCGCACCTTCTCCGGCTCATCGACGGGAATCAGTTCGACACGATCTATCACGAGCACTTCTCGTACTTCTCGTTCATGACCGCCGAAGCCCTGTTCGCCGCGCACGATCTCATTGTGTTCGACGTAGAGGAGCTCTCGAGCCACGGCGGCTCGCTAAGGGTCTTCGCCCGGCATGGCGGTGACGCTTCGAAGCCGGTGACCGCCGCGGTTGCAGAACTGCGCGAACGCGAGCGATCGGCCGGGATGCGCGACCTGGCGTTCTACTCTCAGTTCACCGAGAAGGTCGAAGACTCGAAGCGCAAGCTTCTGCAATTCCTGATCGATGCGAAACGACGCGGAAGATCGGTGGCGGCGTACGGTGCGCCGGGCAAGGCAAACACACTGTTGAACTATTGTGGGATCCGACGGGACTTCATCGATTTCATCGTCGACCGCAGCCCGCACAAACACGGAAAGTTTACGCCCGGCACTCATATTCCGATCCTCCCGCCGAGCGCCCTCGCTGAGAAGCAGCCTGACTACGTGCTCATCCTCCCGTGGAACCTCATGGGCGAGATCACCCGACAGGTTGCGTACATTCACGATTGGGGCGGTCGCTTCGTGGTGCCGATCCCTGAGGTGCGGGTACTCGACGAATGACGCCGAGGGTGTGACGCCGAGCCAATGAAGGTTGTCCTGTTCTGCGGCGGCGCAGGCACGCGCATGGGCGAGTCGATGACCGTGCCCAAGCCGCTCGTTCCAATCGGGAACCGACCGCTGCTTTGGCATCTCGTGCGTTACTACGGCCATTTCGGGCATGACGAGTTCATTCTTTGTGTCGGTCGCGGTGCCGAGCTCATCAAGCAGTTCTTCGAGAAGTACTTCGAGGCGCGCGTCAACGACGTCTGGGTGACGAACGGTGCAACGGTCGAAGTCCTCGAGGACTTCGCGAACCGGAAAGTTTCTCTCGTCCATACCGGCATGGCGTCAAGCATCGGGCAGCGCCTGTGTGCCGTCTCGGAAGTACTCGATGGCGACGAGACGTTCCTTGCGAACTACAGCGACGGTCTGACCGATCTCGATCTGTCGGAGTACGTCGATGAGTTCACGACCACAGACGCGGTCGGCAGCTTTCTCGCCGTGCACCCGTCACAAAGTTTCCACGCAGCAGTGGTCGATGACGAGGGAGCGGTGGTTGACATCCGACCGGCGTCCGAGGCCGATATCCGGATTAACGGTGGATTCTTCGTGTTCCGCAACGCGATCTTCGACTACATACATGACGGCGACGACCTCGTCGATGCACCGTTCCAGCGACTCATCGCAGAACGCCGGCTCCGCGCCCACCAATTCGACGGCTTCTGGGCTTGCATGGACACCTACAAGGACAAGCTGACGTTCGACGCGCTGTACGACCACGGTCAGACACCGTGGATGGTCTGGAAGCCGTGACGGATGCATGATCTCTCGCTCGGCTTGGAGTTGGATGCAGGCAAATCCGTGCTGTTCGTCGGTGCGCACGCCGACGACCTCGAGATCGGCTGCGGCGGAACGGCGTTGCGACTGGTAGCGGCGCATTCGGACGCGCACTTCTACTGGGTCGTTCTGACAGCGGGCGAGGTCCGGGGCAAGGAGGCGCGCCGCGCTGCCGAGGACGTGTTCGCTGGGGCGGCGGCCACGGTCGTCGTCAAGGACTTTCGCGACGGCTACCTGCCCTACACCGGTGACGCGGTCAAGGAGTACTTCGAGGAGCTCAAGTCCACGGTGTCCCCGGATCTGATCCTCACCCATTACCGGGACGACGCCCACCAAGACCATCGCTTCGTGTCACAGCTCACACGGCAGACGTTCCGCGACCACCTGATCCTCGAGTACGAGGTGCCGAAGTACGACGGCGACCTCGGGCAGCCGAACGCATTCATCGAGCTCACCGAGGAGCAGTCCCGCAACAAGACTCGAATCTTGACCGAGCACTTCAGATCGCAGCAGGAGCGGAATTGGTTCAGTGAGGAGAGCTTCCTGGCGCTCATGCGGCTCAGGGGTATCGAGTGCAACGCGGCCAGTGGGTGGGCCGAGGCCTTCTACGTCCGCAAGGCCCGCATCCGCATCTGACGGCTCACCCTGCGAACGCCGCACCGGCCCCGAGCCCGCCCTTTCGGATCCCGGTCGAGGTCGAGCAATCGCCATGAGCCACGTGCCGGCTCCGCGCCTGCGGTGGTCGCCGTCGCGGGCACCTTGGTACTCGCTCACCCGGCCCGAGGTCTCGAAGTTCACGTTCGTCGTCACGACCTCTCCCTGTGCCCAGAGCTCGTGCATGGTGAGCTCTCGCCGCGCAAATTCCCTCGTGCGCAGCGCGGGCAAACCGGTCGAACTGCGGTAGGAAGCTGGATCGGTTGCCCCATTGCGCCTCGCGCAGGCGGCGCAGCCGCTCGAGCGCGGGTTGGGCGTCCTTCTCGTCGACGACCCGGTAATCGACCCCGGCACCCTCGAGCCGCCGTCCCGCCTGAGCCACGAGGCGGCGCAGCTTCGACGGCCGCTGCTCGAGATACTCGTCGAGGCTCGCCGGAAGCGGCGACCACGGCGCGCCGTCGGACACGGTCTCCCCGACTGGCGGCGGAAGCGCCTCGATGAGGCACGCCCGCTCGGCCAAACCCAGCAAATCGACGATGCGCGCGCCGGGTCTTGCGAAAACGCGCCCAAGGCGGCGACGTCGTCATCGACGTGCAGCTGTGCGCGCGGATGACGATCGAGCACATCCGTGAGCGCGTCGTCAGCAAAGATGTCGAGATCGCGGAGCCGATGCGAGCTGCGCGCCACGCTCGTCGTGAGTCACGCCGACCGGCTCGGTGTCCAATCCGTGAGCGGGTCCGCCTGGGTTTATGTTGTGCCGAGGAGCCGGCCGTTCGCCCTGCTCCGGACGTACGGCATTGAAGGCACCGTGCCGGGACGGTTCGCCGGTAGGCTGGCGCCGCGCAGCGGCTCCGGGGAGGCGTGCGTGCACATCGCGATCGGATCCGATCACGCGGGCTACCGCCTCAAGGAGCACTTCAAGGAGGTCCTCAAGGCCGACGGCCACACCGTTGACGACCTCGGCACTCACTCCGAGGAACCTGTCGACTACCCGGCCATCTGCGCCGCCGTCGCCCGTTCCGTGGCCGGTGGGAAGGCCGAGCGGGGCATCGTGCTCGGCGGGAGCGGCCAGGGGGAGCAGATCGCGGCCAACAAAGTTCGAGGCATCCGAGCGGCGCTGTGCAACGATCTGTTCACGGCCCGGAAGTCACGAGAGCACAACGATGCCAACGTGCTCGCCATGGGCGGGCGCATCGTCGCCGACGGGCTGGCCGACGAGATCCTGCGCGTGTGGCTGGACACAGAGTTCGCCGGCGGCCGTCACGAGCGGCGCGTCGAGCAGATCGCCGAGATCGAGCGGGGAGAGTTATGAGCGATCCTTTCGAAGCCCTTGCCGCCACCGATCCCGAGGTGGCCGACATCGTCCGGCGTGAGATCGAGCGGCAGAACACGACGATCCAGCTCATCGCGTCGGAGAACTTCACGTCGCTCGCCGTCCTTGCCGCGCAGGGATCGGTGCTCACGAACAAGTACTCCGAGGGCTACCCGGGAAAGCGCTACTACGGCGGCAACTACGTGGTCGACGAGGCCGAGGAGCTCGCCCGCACGCGCGCGTGCCGGCTGTTCGGCACCGAGCACGCCAACGTCCAGCCGCACTCCGGCGCCAACGCCAACATGGCCGTCTACATGGCGCTGCTCGACCCGGGCGACAAGGTCATGGGCATGCGTCTCGACCAGGGCGGCCACCTCACGCACGGCTCGCCCGTCAACTTCAGCGGGCGGCTCTACGACTTCGTCGCCTACGGCGTCGACGACAAGACCGAGACCCTCGACTACGACGAGATCCGTGACCTCGCGCGGCGCGAGCGTCCAAAGATGATCGTGGCGGGAGCGACCGCGTACCCGCGGATCATCGACTTCGCGGCGTTCCGCGAGATCGCAGACGACGTCGGCGCGTTGTTCATGGTCGACGCCGCCCACATCGCGGGCCTCATCGTGGGCGGTGCCCATCCGTCGCCGGCTCCGTACGCAGATGTGATCACGCTCACGACCCACAAGACGCTGCGCGGGCCCCGAGCCGGATGCATCCTGAGCCGGCAGGAGTACGCGGCCGTCATTGACAAGGCCGTGTTCCCCGGATTGCAAGGTGGCCCGCTCATGCACGTGATCGCGGCCAAGGCCGTCGCGTTTCAGGAAGCCGCCCAGCCCGGCTTCCGCGACTACGCGGCCGGCATCGTGCGCAACGCCCAGGCTCTGGCCGGCGGGCTCGCGGGCGAGGGGTTCCGCATCGTGTCCGGCGGGACCGACAACCACCTGATGCTCGTCGATCTCCGCCCGTTCGGCGTGACGGGCAAGCAAGCTCAGGAGTCGCTCGACCGCGCCGGCATCACCGTGAATAAGAACGCCATTCCCAACGACCCCGAGAAGCCGTTCGTGACCAGCGGGCTGCGCCTCGGGACGGCGGCGGTGACCACCACCGGGATGAGGGAGCCGGAGATGGGCGAGATCGCCTCTCTCATCGCGACCGTGCTGCGCAAGCCCGACGACGAGGCGGTCGCAACCGACGTGCGCGACGCCGCCGCCCGCCTCTGCTCGAAGTACACGCCGTACCCCGAGCTCGCCCGCCCGTGACGCAACCGCCGCGCCCACGGGTGAGCTAGGCCGTGGCCGGGTACTCGATCGTCCTGGCCGTCGCCGCGGTCACGACGTTCCTCCTCACGTTCGTGGTGCGGCGGGTCGCGGTCGCCATCGGCGCGGTGTCGATCCCACAGGCCCGCAGCGTCCACGAACGGGCGACGCCGACGCTGGGCGGGGCGGGGATGTTCGGCGGATTCCTCGTCGCCATGGCCGTCGCCTCGCAGATCCCCCAGTTCAACGAGATGTTCGACGGCGCCATCGAGCCCATCGGCGTGATGGTGGCGGCGGGGGTCATGTTCGTGGTCGGCACCGTCGACGACCTGTGGGAGCGCCGGGGCGGGGTGTCGCCGCCGGCGAAGGTGGCGGGCATGGTCCTGTCGGGCAGCGTCCTCTCGCTGTTCGGCGTCACCATGCTCTACTTCCGGGTCCCGTTCGCGCGCTACGACTACGTCGTCCTCTCGGCCGACCTCGCGCCGTTGGTGACGGTGCTCACCGTCGTGATCATGGCGAACGCGATCAACCTCATCGACGGGCTCGACGGCCTCGCGGCCGGGATCGTCCTCATCGCGGGCTCGGCGTTCTTCCTCTACTCGGACCGGCTGTTCAAGGCGGGCCTGCTCGAGGGGTCGAACGTCGCGCCGCTCGTCGCCATCATCGCGGTCGGCGTCTGCGTCGGGTTCTTGCCCCACAACTTCAACCCCGCCCGCATCATCATGGGTGACGCCGGGTCGTTGTTCCTCGGGCTGCTCATGGCGACGACCACGATCACCGTCGGGGGGCGCACCGCAGACCAGTTCAGCGGCCAGACCTATTTCTTCTTCGCGCCCTTGTTCATCCCGATCGTGATCCTCGGCATCCCGATCATCGATACGGCGTTCTCCTTCTTCCGCCGCGTCTATCGACGAACCGCGTTCCACGTCGCCGACAAGGGCCATCTGCATCACAGGCTCATGCGCCTGGGCCACACCACGCGGAGGACCGTTGCCATCTTGTGGTTGTGGACGGCGCTCCTCTCCGGGCTCGTCCTGCTCCCCACGTACACCAACCAGGGCAACGCCATCGTCCCGGTCGGGGTCGCCGCCCTCGGCCTCGTGCTGTACGCGGTGTTCCACCCGGGATTGCGCTCGGCGCGTGACGCCGCGCTCGAGTCGCAGGATGCCGCGGCGATCGCCGGCGACGAGGTGGTCGACCTGACCGCCCGCCGCCAGCAGCAGGAGCACACCGGCAACTAGGAGGGATTGGCGAAACCGATAGCCCAATAGGGCTAAGCGTCCCGGTTTCCCGTCGAGAGTCAGTACCTCAGTACGGCACGCGGTCTACCCCAACATCACGCGCGGCGGGTCCAGCGCATGAACCGCGTCAAGGAAACGGGCCTTCCCCGGGCGCGCGGGCCACCGCGGGAGTACCGGGCGGTGACGCCCGGTGAGCGGGCGGGGATCAGGACGGCACGAAAGTGTCGAGCGGGAGGATTACGTACTCCCAGACGTACTTGAGGATGTTCTCAAGCGCGCTCGGCAGTTCGAAGTCGCCACCGTAAGCCGTCCCCCCCCCCTTGATCGCTATCGCGATGGGGCCATGAGTATGCACGCGTGGCTCCGTGTCAGAGGGTGGTCCGGCGACTGGGAATTTCGCGACTACTGCGCCGTCCTCAAATGTGTCCCCGAATTGGCTCTGAGAGAGGATCGGGCCATTGGGCCAGCGCAATGTGGTGGTTGGTTGACGGATGCCTCGGGTCGTGACGATCAATTGGCGATGTTTGTCGTCGTTGCTGAACTTCTTGAGCAGTGCGAGCGGGTCTCGTATCGCGTCCTGCCCACGACCGTACGGCTGAATCTGCTTGACGAATGCGAGTGCGTAGTCGGGCAGCCCTTTCGTGGCGGTCTTGAAGGCCTTGCGTTGCGCCTTGAACCCCTCTTGCCAAATGTTCTCCTCGTAAATGGGGAACGCCGACTGTTCTCGCAATTCGGGCGGTTCGGTGAGGGCGGCGACGATGTGGTCGAGCGCGGAACGAATGTTGTGGATGAAGTCGCCGATAATGATCGCTGGCGTGTAGTCGGGAGGGTCCCGAAAGAAGGCGCGAACGATGTAGTCGGTTCGATCTTCTTGGGCATGGACGTCCAGCGTCGTGTCATAAGGCCATATCTCCGAGAAACCCGCGGCGTAGTCATTGAGATCGCTCAGGTGCTTCTCTGCCCGCTTGAGCTTGAGCCACCACGAATCGGAGGGGTTCTTCACGATCTCCCCGGTAATCAGGCGGCTGCGGACTCATGAGTCTCTTGCGACCGCCGCGCCTTGTCGAGCGCGACTGCAAGCCGGGTGAGGATCGACAGGTTGGCGTGCAGCCGCACCCGTTCAATGCGCCGCACGCGCAGCGGGAGCAACGCCCACTCATGCTTCAACCGCCCGAACTCCCGCTCGACCGCTCCACGCTGGTGGTACAGCGCACGGAAGCGCGCGGTCTCGCGGGGGACGAGCGGGTGGAGTCGGTCTGCCTTGACCCACACGGATGCGGGCGAGCACTTGCCGGTCGGGCAGCGCCATTTGGAAGCGCCGCGCTTCGCGTCCGATCCGGCGAATGTCCACGTTCCGTGCTCGCAGGTCGGGGGCTTGTCGCGTCCGGCTTTGACCGCGAGGGTCCGGTGCAGAGGGACGATTGGTCGGACGTCGCGCTGGTCGCAAGCGTCGTAGACGCGGGTCACGTCGTAGCCCTTGTCCATTGCGCAAGTGCCGGGCGTGAAGCCGCGCGCGATGGTCGCGTCGAGCAGACCGGCCGCGGTGGTGGCTTCGTGAGTC
>JALZAA010000120.1 GCA_030948625.1 Actinomycetota bacterium | reverse complement strand
TCCCTGGCCCGCCACGTCGTGTGGCGCGGCGTCCAAAGGGAGGGTGGCGTGCTGCTACGCGTCACCGGCGTCGAGCTGCTCCCGGTAGCTCATCGGGAGCAGCTCGATCAGCTGGCCGTCGGGATCGCGGATGAAGATTCCAAAGCCGATGTTCGTGTCGGTGAGCACCTCACCGCCGTAGTCGCCGACGCGTGCGCAGACGGCGTCGATGTCGTCGACGCTGAGTGAGACATGGGTGAGGCCGGGTTCGTTCACCACGCGCTCACGGGCCGGTCGCGCCCCGCTCGCGAAATGCAAGAGCTCGAGGACCAGCCCGTCCCGGCGGAGGTAGAGCGCGGTCATCCCCAATGGCTTCGGCAGCCGGAGCAGCGCGCTCGACGGATCGTCGGGCGGATGGAGCTCCCGCTCGACGGTGAAGCCGAGGAGATCCTCGTAGAAGCGGCGGGACCGCGCGAGGTCGGTCACGCACTGACCGACATGGTTGAACGCGACGTCGCCGGGCACCGTTTCGAGGCTACGTCGCCGCGCGCTCGCGGTATCGATCACGCAGCACGCGCTTGTAGATCTTGCCATTGTCCTGGCGGGGCAGCCGGTCCACGAACTCGACCCGGCGGGGGCACTTGAAATGCGCCAACCGCCGGCGGCAGGAGGCGACGAGGTCGTCGGCCAGCTCCGAGCTCGGGGTCACGCCGGCGCGGACTTCGATGACCGCCAGCACCTCTTCGCCCCACTCGTCGCTCGGGACGCCGATGACAGCGGCGTCCGCGACCGCCGCGTGCTCGAGCAGCACGGCGTCGACCTCGGCGGGATAGATATTGACGCCGCCCGAGATGATGAGGTTCGCGCTGCGGTCGGTGAGGAACACGAAGCCCTCGTCGTCCACGTAGCCCATGTCGCCGAGCGTGAAGTAACGCCCGCGATACGACGCATCGGTCTTCGCCCGGTCGCCGAAGTACTCGAAGGGCACCTCGGAGGCCTTGAACCACACGAGCCCGACCTCGCCGGCGGGAAGCACGTTCGCTTCCTCGCCGCCGACCACAACCTGGTCCTCGGGCACGGGCCTGCCGACGGTGCCCGGCTTGCGCAGCCACGTCTCGGAGTCGACCCACGTGCCGAGCCCTTCGGTGGCCGCGTAGTACTCGTACACGACCGGTCCGAGCCACTCGATGAGCCGCTGCTTCACGCCGACGGGGCACGGCGCGGCGCCGTGCAACACGTGGCGCAGCGACGAGACGTCGTAACGGGCGCGCGTTTCGGCGGGCAGGGCGAGGAGCTGGTGGAACATCGTCGGGACCATGTGCGTATGCGTGACGCGATGGCGTTCGACGAGCCGTAGCGCATTTTCCGGATCCCACGCCGGCATGATCACGACGGGCGCGCCCGCGACGAGCGGCGCATTGAGCGAGAACAGGAGCGGGGCGGCGTGGTACAGCGGCCCCGTCAGCAGGTGCACGTTCCCATCGCGGCACGCCTGGCGGGCGAGCGTCACTGCCGTCGAGAGCGACGCCTCGTCGCGGTACACCCCCTTGGGCCGACCGGTCGTGCCCGACGTGTAGAGCATCTGGCTACCGAGCACCGGGTCGACGAGGTCGTCGCCCGACTCGGCACCGGACGCAGCAGCGAGATCATCGAACCCTTCGATGGGCCCATCGACCGCGAGGCGCACCTTGACGTCAGCGGCCGCGCCGGCGGCGCGAGCGGCATCCGCGAAGCGCGCCTCGGCGACCAACGCGCGGGCTTGACAGTCGTCGACGATGTACGCGGCCTCGTCGCCGGTGAGATGCCAGTTCACCGTCGTAATACGGAGCCCGGCCCGCTGCGTGGCGAGCACGACCTCCACGAACTCGGCCCGGTTCGAGCACAGGAGCGCGACGGCGTCGCCACGTTCAAGGCCGCGGCTGCGCAGCGCCCGCGCGAGTCGATTGGCGCGCGCGTTCAACTCGGCGTACGTGACCGTCTCTGCATCCGAGATCAGCGCCGGGCTGGCCGGCCGGCGCGCCGCGTGCCAGGCGACCGCCATACCGCGATCGGCGAAGGCCAGGAGCTCGTCGAGCTCGGCGTCCACGCGCCCCCCTGGTCGGATGTTCAGGACGGCGGTGACGATAGCGCCGGCCCCGAGTCGGCTGCTCAGTCGCTACGCAGATCGAAAGCGATCTTGATCGCGGCGCTGCGATCCTGGGTGGCGAGCGCGGTGAACGCGTCGCGCCAGTCGTCGAGCGTGAACGTGTGCGTGAGCATGCCGGTGAGGTCGACGCGGCCGTCCGCGACGAGGTCCAGATAGTGCTGGATCCCATGCCGGCGGATGCCGTCGACCTCCTCGACGCCGAACGCGTTCGAGCCGACGAGCGAGATCTCCTTGAAGTACAGCGGCGTGTCCTCCCAGTACGTCGGGCCGTGGACACCTGCCTTCACGAGCGTTCCGCGCGCCTTGAGGACACGCGCGCCCACCTCGAACGTCCCCTGCTTGCCGATCGTGTCGTACACGACGTCGATCGCACCCGGATAGGCCATGGGCAGACCGTCGCTGTCCTGCAGCATACCGCCCGACCACCCGGCCGCTTCCTCGATGACGCGCTGCGCCGGCTCATGGCCGATCACGGTGGCGCCGAGCTTGCGGGCGAGAGCCGCCTGCGCCTCGAAGCGGGCGACGACCAGCACGTCGACGTCGGGATACAGCGCGCGCAGGATCGCGGTGGCGCACGTGCCGAGCGCGCCGGCGCCGTACACCATCACCTTGCCGCCGGGCACCGGCGGGTGGCGCGTGATCGAGTGGAGGCTGACGGCGAACGGGTCGGCGAAGACCGCGAGCTCGTCGGGAACCTCGTCGGGCACCTTGAACAGCTGCGTGTCGTGCGCAGGCATGAGCTGCGCGTACCCGCCGCTCGCGTCGCGTGACGTGCCCGTGTGGATGCCCGGCGCGATCGGTCCCACGCCGAAGTTCCAGCACAGGCTGAGGTCGCCGACCTCGCAAGCGGGGCAGACCGGATCGACGCCGCGCGGCCGGCACGACAACCACGGGTTCAGCACCACCCGGTCGCCGACCTCGAGGCCTTCGGCTTCCCGACCGAGCGCGACGACGTCGGCGACGACCTCGTGCCCGAGCACCTGGGGGAGCGAGAAGAACCCGTTCATCGGGTTGTCGGGCGTGGCGACGTTCACCCAGTCCATGAACACCTGCTTGGCGTCGGATCCGCAGACGCCGGTCAGTCGCGGACGGGTGATCACCCAGTCGGGCAGCAGGAAGTCGGGGTCGGGCAGGTCGAGCAGCCGCATGGGCGTCTCCGCCAAGCCCTGCAGCAGGTAGTTGTCCTCGTCGGGCGCCGGCTGCGGCTCGGGCGCCACTCCGTACAGCAGACCTTGCATGCCGGGGAGCTTAGTGATCGGTGCGCGCGCACCACGATCGACACCGCGTCACAAGCGTTCGGCCAACCGCTCGTAGTCGACGGCGATGCCATCCCCGTCGGTCCCGAACTCGAATCGTCCGTACTCGTCGTCGGCGTACACCCACCTGTCGTCGGCGAGGCGGTGGTACCGCTGTACGAGCGGTCGCACCGAGAGCGCGGGGCTCTCGACGAACGCGGCGCGGACCTCGACCTCGGCACCCGACGCGGGCGCGACTCGGCGCGTCACGAACGCGTTCGTGAACGGGTTGCCGGCGAGGTCGACGTCCGTACAACCGGCCAAGGTCGGATCGGCTCGGCCGTCCCGCGTCCACGCGTCGGGGCCGCTCGACGCGAGCTCGAGGTGCCGCGTCCCCGTGTGGTCGATCACTTCGACCGTTGTGCGCCGGTGTCGCCACCCGGCGTCGAGCGTGATCGCGAAACTCACGGCCCAGCGCTCGTCGCCCTCGGCGCAGATCTCGTAGCCCTGCGCGAAGACCGCCTCGGCGCCTTGTTCGAGACGCACGAACACGAGCCCGTCGAGGTCGAGCCGTCGCCAGACATACGTCGATGTGCTCCCTCGGTGGACTATCGCCCGCCCCCGCGAAGCTGCGCGAGCGCCTCGGCGACCATCGCCTCGGTGATGCGGTCGTCGAGTTGCGCTGCTGCTGCCTCGACCGCCTCGCGGCTGCCGAGCGGGTCCTTGGCGCGTGCCCGGGCCATGCGGTCCTCGCGGCTGAGCCATTGCGCCAACTGCGCGGCCGACGCACCCGACAGCTCCGGCCGCTCCTCGAACAGGTACCGGAGCTGCCCGACCACGCGCGACACCGTCGGTCCGTCGGACAACGTCAGCCGACCCCGCGGTCGCGACCCTCCCAGTACGGGCCGCGGAGCTTGAACTTCTGCAGCTTGCCGGTGGCCGTGCGCGCCAGCTCGTCGCGGAACTCGACCGACGTCGGGCACTTGTAGTGGGCGAGCCGCTCGCGGGTGTGGGCGATCAGATCGGCTTCCGTTGCCTCGGCTCCCGGCGCCAGCACGACGAGCGCCTTGACCGTCTCACCCCACTTGTCGTCGGGGACGCCGATCGCCGCCACCTCCGCCACCGCCGGGTGCGAGAACAG
This sequence comes from Actinomycetota bacterium, assembly GCA_030948625.1. GTDB lineage: Bacteria > Actinomycetota > Acidimicrobiia > IMCC26256 > JACDBD01 > JALZAA01. The sequence goes on along the minus strand of JALZAA010000120.1, from coordinate 5,754 downwards.
GCAGTCCTCGACCTCGATCGACGACACGTTCTCGCCGCCCGAGATGATCACGTCCTTCTTCCGGTCCGAGATCGACAGGTAGTGCTCGTCGTCGATTGCACCGCCGTCCCCCGTGTGGAACCACCCGTCGGGGATCGCCTCGTCCGTGTCATCGGGCTGCTCCCAATAGCCCTCCATGATCACGTTGCCGCGCGCATGCACCTCTCCGTCGCCGTCGACGCGCAGCTGCACGCCCAGCGTCGGCGCGCCGGCGCGACTGAGTCGCTTCGCCCGCTCGGCCGGGGAGAGGTCGTCGTACTCGGCCCGGCTGCGATTCATCGTGAGCAACGGGGCGGTCTCGGTCAGACCGTAGATCTGGATGAACTCCCAGCCGAGCTCCGTCTCGACCCGTTCGATCGTCTGGGTCGGCGGCGGGGCGCCCGCGACGACCACCCGTGTGCGGCCCCGCCCGGGGATCTCGCCCTGCCAGTCGGCAGCCGCGTCGAGCACGGCGTTCACCACCGCGGGCGCGCCGTTGAGCAGCGTGACGCCGTGCGCGTCGATGCGGCGAAGGATCTCGGCGCCGTCGACCTTGCGCAGGACGACGTGGCGACCGCCCATGCCCGTCACCGCGTACGGCATGCCCCACCCGTTGCAGTGGAACATCGGCAGGGTGTGCAAATAGACATCCCGGTCGTTCACGGCTGTGTGCCATCCGAAGACAGTCGCGTTCACCCACGCGTTCCGGTGCGTGATCTGCACACCCTTGGGTCGCGCCGTCGTGCCGCTCGTGTAGTTGACGGTCGCGGTGGCGTCCTCGTCGGGTTGCCAAGGCTCGGGCTCGACGCCCTCGCGGAAGAGCTCCCGATCGGACTCGGCGCCCATCACGAACCGGTGCTTCGCGCCGACGCTGGAGAGCGACTCGTCGAGCTCGGGGTCGACGAGCAGCATCGACGCGCCGGAGTGCTCGACGATGTAGCCCACCTCGTCGGCGTTGAGCCGGAAGTTGATCGGCACGAGAATGCGACCCGAACCGCTCACGCCGAAGAACGACACGAACAGCCGGCCGGCGTTGGGCGAGACGACCGCGACGCGGTCGCCGACGCCGATGCCCAGGTGGTCCAGGCCCGCGGCCTGCGCCCGCGCGAGCTCGCGCACGCGGCGATACGTCAGGTCACCGAGTGACGGAGCCGGCTGATCGGGCTCGTCGACGAGGCCGATGCGGTCGCCGTAGACGAGCGCGGCGCGCTCGAGGAAGTCGTTCACCGTCAGCGGCACCCTCATACCGACCCCCTCGGTGCTCGGTTGGCACGCGAGACGGTGGCACAGGGACGGGATGCGTGCCAACGTTGCCGCGTCGGCCGTTGGCCGAAGGGAGGCAGCGAATGCCCGAGTTCCCGGCGATCACCCACGTCGCTCTCACCGTCAGCGACCTCCAACGCAGCGTGTCCTGGTACCGGCAACTCTTCGACAAGGATCCCGTGCTCGACGAGGACACGGGCCCGTTCCGTCACGTGGTGTGGATGATCGGCGACGGAACCCTCGTCGGCCTCCACGAGCACGCCAACTTGGAGACCACGGACGCGGCGAGCGAGCTTCGGCCCGGCCTCGACCATCTTGCGTTCGCGTGCGCCGACCGTTCCGAGCTCGAGGGATGGAAGGAACGTTTGGACGACCTCGGCATCGAGAACGGCGGTGTCGTCGACGCGTCGTACGGATCCGGCGTCTCGTTCCGCGATCCCGACAACATCCCGCTCGAGTTCTTCGCGCCGCCGGGCTAACCCGGGCGGAGGCTGCGCAGCGGGGCGCCGTTGGTCCAGGCGGCGGGGTCACCGGGCCGCCAGCGCCGGTCGTCGCCCTCTTCGGTGATGCGCCGGCGTGCCACCTGCTCGGCGGCGCGGCCGGGTGGGACACCCTCCTCGCCTGCGAGCGCGAAGACGCGGCGGATGGTGTCGGCGATCCGCGCCGTGCGGGCCAGTGCGCGCTCGCGGTCGTATCCCACGAACTCCTCGGCGAGGTTGATGATCCCGCCCGCATTCACGACGAAGTCCGGTGCGTAGAGGATCCCGCGCGCCGCCAGCTCGTCGTCGTCCGTCGGATCGGCGAGCTGGTTGTTGGCGGCGCCGCAGACCGCACGGCAGCGCAGCCGAGGGATCGTCGCCGCGTTCAGCACACCGCCCAACGCGCATGGCGCAAGCACGTCACACGGCTCTTCGATCGCCTGCTCGACGGGAAGGGTCTCAGCTCCGATCTCGCGCGCCACCGCGTCGACGCGCTCGGGATTGACGTCCGCCACCGCGACGCGGGCGCCCGCTTCGGCGAGCAACCGGGCGAGGTGTGACCCGACGTGGCCGACGCCGTCGACCACGACGCGCTTCCCGGCGAGCGTCAGGTCGCCGTCGAGCTCCTCCAGCACTGCTCCCATCGCCTGCACCACGCCGTACGCGGTCACGGGCGACGGGTCACCTGACCCGCCGGGCGCCTCGATACCCGTCACCCACGGGGTCTCGGCCGCGATGACCTGCATGTCGCGCGGCGTCGCGCCGACGTCCTCGGCCGCGATGTACCGCCCGCCGAGCTCGTCGATCGCCCGGCCCATGGCGCGCAGCAGGGCCTCGCTGCGCGACGCATCGGGCGCGTCCCACAGCACGACCGCCTTTCCGCCGCCCTGGTGGAGCCCGGCGGCCGACGCCTTGAGGCTCATCGCTTCCGAGAGGCGCAGCGCGTCGACCACGGCCTCGTGCTCCGACGGGTACCTCCAGAAACGGATCCCGCCGAGGGACGGCCCCAACGCGGTCGAATGCACGGCGATGATCGCCCGCAGGCCCGAAGGCGGATCCGTGACGAACACCACCTGCTCGTGGCCCTTCGCGGCCATGAGCTCGGTGATCGCAGCAGCGTCGGTGCCCATCGATTGCGACGGTACTGTGCCGCGCGACCGCTGAAACGGCGACGGAGAAAGGGAACGAGTTGGACCGCGTCAAAGTCGGTGTGCAGCTCGCCCAGCAGGGCACGACCATCGACAAGCTACGCGCTGCGTGGCGGGCCGCCGACGAGCTCGGAATCGACTCGCTCTGGGTGTGGGACCACTTCTTCCCGCTGTATGGCGATCCGCGCGCCACCCACTACGAGGCGTACTCGCTGCTCGGCGCGATGGCCGTCGACACGCGTCACGCGCAGTTCGGCGCGCTGGTCACGTGCTACGCGTACCGGAACCCGAACCTGCTCGCCGACATGGCGCGCACGATCCACATCGTGAGCGGCGAGCGCTTCATCCTCGGGATCGGCTCGGGTTGGTTCGAACGAGACTTCCGCGAATACGGGTACGAGTTCGGCACCGCGGCGAGCCGTCTGCGCGCACTCGCACACGGCCTCCCGGTGATCAAGGCGCGCCTCGCCGAGCTGCGACCGCCGGCCGAGAACATGCCCATCCTCATCGGAGGCAGCGGTGAGCGCGTCACGCTGCGTCTGGTCGCCGAGCACGCGGACGCGTGGAACACGTTCGGGCCACCGGCGCACTTCCGTCGCAAGAGCGAAGTGCTCGACGACTGGTGCGCCGACGTCGGGCGCGACCCCGCCGAGATCGAGCGCACGGTCGCGATCCGCCCCGACGAGGTCGGGTCGGTCGACGCGTACGTCGACGCGGGCGCCCAGCATGTGATCGTGATGATGGGCCCGCCGTACGACCTCGACCCCGTCCGGCAGCTGCTGTAGCCGCGGCATCTTACGGGGCATGACGTGCCCGGCCGTCGGGCCTGTGCGATGCTGCAACGTCATGCGCAGACGGTGTCTTTCTCTCCTCGCGCTCCTGAGCGTGGTCGCGCTCGCAGCCGCGGCGTGCTCGAGCGGCGGCGACAGCAAGGTCAAGAGCAAGCAGCCGTCGACCAGGGCGACGGCGCCCACCACCGCCCCGCCGACGACGGCGAAACCGCCCGACAACGTCTACCAGTACACCCAGGCGAACCAGCTGGCGCCGTCGGTGCGCGACATTCCGACGCGCGTGTATGTGCCGAACGGGGGGTCGAACACCGTCGATGTGATCGACCCGAACACGATGGCTGTCATCGACAGCTATCCGGTCAAGGCACTCCCCCAGCACGTGGTTCCGTCGTGGGACATGCAGACGCTCTACGTCAACAACAACAACGGCAACACGCTCACGCCGATCGACCCCCGGACGGGGAAGCCCGGGCCGGACATCCCGATCGACGACCCGTACAACCTGTACTTCTCGCCCGACGGGACCAAGGCCATCGTGATGGCCGAGCGCAACAACGCCATCGACGTCTACGACCCGAAGACCTGGACGCTCATCAAGAAGGTGCCGATCCCGCACGCGGGCGTCAACCACGCCGACTTCAGCGCCGACGGCAAGACCATGGTCGCGAGCTGCGAGTTCTCCGGCTTCCTGGTGCGCATCGATCTCGACAGCCTCCAGATCACCGGCGAGCTCAACGTCGGAGGCAAGCCCGTCGACGTCAAGCTCTCGCCCGACGGCAACGTCATGTTCAATGCCAACGAGACCAAGGACGGGGTCACGGTCGTCGACTGGGCGAACATGCGGGACCTCGGCTTCATCCCCACGGGCAAGGGCGCCCACGGCATGTACCCGAGCCGGGACGGGACGAAGCTCTACGTCACCAACCGCGGCGCCGGTTCCGTGACGGTCATCGACTTCGCATCGCACAAGGTCGACGGCACATGGCAATTCGGTGGTAGCCCCGACATGGGCGGCGTCAGCGCGGACGGCAAGCAGCTCTGGCTCAGCGGCCGCTACAACTCCGAGGTGTACGTCATCGACACCGGGACGGGACAGCTGATCAAGAAGATCCCCGTCGGCAAGGGACCCCACGGCCTCGCCCTCTTCCCGCAGCCCGGCCGCTTCAGCATGGGGCACACGGGCAACTACCGCTAACCGAGCTTCAGCGTCACCACCGCCGAGGCCGGCGCCCGGTCGGTTCCCTGCCCGCCGACGAGATATGCGGTGTCACCCACCGTCACCGCCGCGCCGTCGCTCACCGGTGCGGGCAACGATCCCGCGTCCGTCACGGCGCCGGTGCGCGGATCGAAGCGGAGCACCTGCCCGGTGACCTTGTTGTTCACGAAACCGCCGAGCACGAGGACCTGATCGCCGAGCACGACGGCGCTCCCGTGCGACAGGGGCGCCGGCAGCTGGCCGACCACGGTGACCTGCCCGCTCCGCGGGTCGACCTTCTGGATCGAACGCGTGTCGGCGCCACTCGCGGTGGCGACCCCGCCGAACACGTAGACCGCGCCGCCGGCGGCAGCGGCCGCCGGATAGCGCACCGGCTCGGCGAGCGCGCCCAGGGCGCGGTAGCCCACGCCGTCGTCGCTCACCAGCACGTCACGGGTGAGCTGGCGGCCGTCGAACCCGCCGACGACGTACACCTTTCCGTCGAGCACGACGGCCGCGTGGTCGGAGCGCGGCGTCGGTAGGTTCCCGACCACCTTGCTCGGCGAGGCGGCATCGAAGGTTTGCACCGCTGCGCTCCCCTCCTCGCCCGTGCCCCCGCCTACGACCACGTACGTGCCTCTGACCGTCGCGCCGGCCGCGTCGTGGACAGGTTGCGCAAGCGAGCCGACCGCCTGCGAGGCGCCGTTGGACGGGTCGACCCGGACGACGCTGCCGGTCGTCTGCTTTGCGGCGTCGTAGCCGCCGAGCAGGAACATCTGCTTGCCGTCGGTGAGCACGACTTCTCGCGCCGAGGGCGACGGCAGCTTCCACGGCGCCGGCGAGATGCGTACGGCGCCTCC
>JALZAA010000109.1 GCA_030948625.1 Actinomycetota bacterium | reverse complement strand
ACATGGGAGGGCTCCGTCCGCTCTTCGACGAGCACTGCCGGCGCCTCGCAACCCACGGCTTCGCTGTCGCGTGCACGGAGCCGTTCGCGCGCTTCCCGCGCGAGGTGCGCGAGGCGTCCGACATGTCGGTCCGCATGTCGCACATGAAGGACATGGATGACGAGCGTCAGCTGGGAGATCTCGCGCAGGCCGCCCGGTTCCTGATCGAGCGTGACGGCGTCGACCGCGTGTCGATCATCGGGTTCTGCATGGGCGGCATGTACACCCTCAAGGCCGCCGCGACGGGCACGTTCGCGCGCGCCGTTCCCTTCTACGGGATGATCCGGCTTCCAGAGGACTGGCGTGGCCCGGGTCAGCGGGATCCGCTCGACACCGCCGCCCGGGTCTGCCCGACGCTCGCGATCTTCGGCGGCAAGGACCCCTGGACGCCCCCCGACGACATCGAGGCGCTGCGCGCCGCGTGGCGCGAGCGCGACGACTGCGAGATCGTCGTGTACCCCGAGGCCGACCACGGCTTCGTCCACGCGCCCGACCGCCCCGCGCACCGCCCCGACGACGCCCGCGACGCCTGGAAGAGAACGCTCGACTTTCTCCGCCGGTGACCGCCTAGACGGTTGCTCGATCCTCCAGGGCGGGGCGGTCGAGGAACTTGTAGCGACCGCGACCTTTGACCTCGAGCCAGCCCAAGCGGGCGAAGAGCGCGAGCGCCTTGTTGACGCGCTCGCGGGAGGCGCCGACCATGCCGGCGAGCTCCTCCTGGGTGACGGGCAGCTTGAACTCGTCGCCGTCGCCCGCCAGCTCGAGCAGCCGCTTCGCAGTGCGTCCGGGGACGTCGAGGAACACGGCGTCGGCGAGCGCTTCGTCGGTGGCGCGCAGCCAGCGAGCGAGGAGACGCGTCACCGTCCACAGCAGCTCGGGACGTGCCTGGAGCACATCGCGGACGGGTTCGTACGACAGCACGATGACCCGCGACTCCGTGAGGGCGCGGGCATCGGCCGAGCGAGGCGAGCCGTCGAACAGGGGGAGCTCCCCGAACAGCGCGCCCCCCTCGAGCACCGCGAGCACAGACTCCCGGCCGTCCGGCGCCTTCGTCGCGATCGCGACCCGGCCCTCCTCGATCACGAACAGCTCTGCCGCCGGGTCTCCCTGGCTGAACAGCAACTCGTTGCGGTCGTAGTTGCGCACCGCGGCCCGCGTGCGCAGGTCGTCGAGCACGTCGTCGGGCAGCGAACTGAACAGCTCGGTCGTATCGAGCAGCTGTCGCTCAGGCACGAGGCCTGCACCTCCTGACGTCGCGCTCACTACGCGCGGGCGCACGAGGCTACCCGCGAGGTAAGAGTCTGCCTTGCGTCTGGTATCCTGGGTGAGTTCCTCTTCTCTCTGGGAGTGTCATGTCCTTCCGCGTCGGTGACAAAGTCGTGTACCCGCACCACGGTGCTGCCACCATCGAGAAGAAGGAGAAGAAGAACGCCTTCGGTGAGAAGAAGGACTACCTGATCCTCCGCCTGGCGTACGGCGACCTCACGCTGATGGTCCCAGCCGACAACGCCGAGGAGATCGGCCTCCGTGACGTCATCAACGACGAGGAGGTCGAGGAGGTGTTCGCCGTCCTCCGCAAGAAGGAGGCGCGGATGCCTACCAACTGGTCCCGGCGGTTCAAGAACCACGTCGAGAAGCTCAAGAGCGGCGACATCTACCAGGTCGCCGAGGTCGTGCGGAACCTGTCCATCCGTGAGAAGGACAAGGGCCTCTCCGCAGGCGAGAAGCGCATGCTGGCCAAGGCGCGCCAGATCCTCGTGTCCGAGCTGACGTTCGCGCTCAACGTCGACGAGGAAGCGGCAGAAGGCCGCCTCGACCAGGCCCTCGGCAAGTAACACCGGCGCCTATGCGCCATGCCAACCTGTCGGCGTGAGCACCTGGGGAGTCGTCGTCGCCGGCGGCACGGGGACTCGGTTCGGAACCGCCAAGCAGTTCGAATCGATCGCGGGGACCCGTCTCGTCGACCGCGCCGTCGAGACGACGGCGGCTGCGTGTGACGAGGTCGTTGTCGTACTACCCGACGCATTCACGTGGGACGGCCCACCGGTGGCGGCCGCGGTGGTGGGTGGCGCAACCCGGTCGGCGTCGGTGCGCGCCGGCCTCGCCGCCGTCGCTCCCTCGGCGACGATCGTCGTCGTGCACGACGCCGCGCGACCGTTGGCGTCGCCCGCGCTGTTCGAAGCCGTCATCGGTGCGGTGCGCCGAGGCGCCGACGCCGCCGTGCCCGCAGTGCCGGTACCCGACACCGTGAAACGCGTCGATCGCGACGAGGTGGTGGAGACGGTGGCGCGGGACGAGCTCGTCGTCGTGCAGACACCGCAGGCGTTCCGGGCCGACGCGTTGCGTGCCGCGCACACCGGCGGCGCAGACGCAACCGACGACGCGGCGCTGATCGAAGCCGCGGACGGGCGCGTCGTCATCGTGCCCGGCGAGCGCGCCAACCTGAAGGTGACTACCCCGGCCGATCTCGTCATGGCCGCCGCCATCCTCACCGGCACGTTGCGGGAGCATTCGTGAGCCCATCGCGAGTGGGGCTCGGCTTCGACGTCCATCCTTTCGGCGACCGCGGCGCGCTCGTGCTCGGCGGGGTCGAGCTTGAGGGGCCGGCGCTGGCCGGTCATTCGGATGCCGACGCCGTCGCGCATGCGGTGGCCGACGCATTGCTGGGCGCGGCGGGGCTGGCCGATCTCGGCACCCTGTTTCCTGCTGACGACGAGCGGTACCGCGACGTTTCGTCGATCGGGCTCCTGCGCGACGTTGCCGCGAGGGTGGCGGCGGGCTGGCAGCTCGTCAATGTCGACGTGGTGCTCGCCGCGGAGCGACCGGCGCTCGCCGCGCACGTGCCCGCGATGACGAGCAACCTGTCGCGCGCGCTCGTCGCGCTGTTCCCGGAGCCCGGGGCGCAAGGGCTCGTGTCGGTGAAGCCCAAGCGGGGAGAGGGCCTCGGCGCCATCGGACGGGCCGAGGGAATTGCGGTCTGGGCGGTTGCCCTCCTCGATACCGTCGAGAGCGAATGATTCGCCTGCACGACACGCTGTCACGCGAGAAGGTCGAGCTCGTACCGCGCGATCCGGGCAAGGTCTCGATCTACGTGTGCGGGCCCACCGTGTACGAGGTACCGCACGTGGGCCACGGCCGAGCGGCACTCGTCTTCGACATCATCGGCCGGTATCTCGAGTGGCGCGGCATGGACGTCACGCTGGTGACCAACATCACCGACGTCGAGGACAAGATCATCGCCCGCGCCGCCGAGGAGGGCAGCACCGAGCCGGAGGTCGCGCAGCGGTACGAGGCGGCGTACTGGTCGGAGATGGACCGCCTCGGGGTGCGGCGCCCGGACTCGCTCCCGCGCGCGACGGCGTACATCGAGCGCATGGTAAAGCTCATCGCGGAACTGGTCGACTCCGGTCGCGCGTATGTCGTCGAGGGCCAAGGTGTGTACTTCGACGTCACGGCGTTCCCGGAGTACGGCGAGCTCGCTCACCGGCGGCTCGACGACCTCCTCGCGTCGGCGGGTGCGCGGGTCGACGTCGACGAGCGCAAGCGCAGTCCCGTGGATTTCGCGGTGTGGAAGACGGCGAAGCCGGGCGAGCCGGCGTGGGATTCGCCGTGGGGGAGGGGGCGTCCCGGCTGGCACATCGAGTGCTCGGCGATGTCGCTTGACCTCCTCGGGGAAGGGTTCGACATCCACGGTGGTGGCGACGATCTGATCTTCCCGCACCACGAGAACGAGCGGGCCCAGGCGCAAGGCGCCGGCCATCGCTTCGCGCGGTACTGGATCCACAACGGCATGGTGATGGTCGGCGACGAGAAGATGGCGAAGTCGCTCGGCAATTTCACCACCCTGAAGGACGCGCTCGACGCCCACGGACCACGCGCGATGCGCATGGCCGTCCTGCAGGCGCACTATCGCAGCCCTGTTGAGATCGGAGACCGTGAGCTCGAGGCGGCCCGTGAAGCGGTCGCGCGTCTCGACGCTCTCGCCCGGCGCGCCCGCGCCGGCGGGATTCCCTCGGACGCGGCGCTCGACGCCGCCGCCGTCACTCGCTTTCGCGACGCCATGGACGACGACTTC
>JALZAA010000076.1 GCA_030948625.1 Actinomycetota bacterium | reverse complement strand
CGCCGGTCACCACGGGCACGCTGGCAGCGGTGGCGCAGATCGCCTCGCTCACGAAGCGCACCGCTGTCGTGCGCATCGACGTCGACAACGACGGCCGTCAGGTGTGCATCGCGCAGGGAACGGTGCTGATCATGGCGCCGAAGACGTCAGAGCGGGCGTAACGCGGCGGCTACTCCGCGAAGTCGAGCTGCAGCATGCGGATGGCGTTGCCGCGCACGATCTTCTGGATCTGGTCGTCGTCGAGGTCCTTCATCTGTCGCTCGGCGACCTCTTTGCTGTTGGGCCACGTCGAGTCGCTGTGTGGATAGTCGGTCTCGAACGTGATCGTGTCGAGCCCGATGTCCTCGAGTGACCGCAGCCCGTGCGGGTCGTCGAAGAAACAGCCGTAGACGTGCTCCCGGTAGTACTGGCTGGGCGGCTTCTTCACCTTGTCCGCGACACCCCCCCACGCCCGGTTGTGGTCCCACACCGCGTCGGCGCGCTCGAGCACGTACGGGATCCAACCGATCTGACCCTCGGAGTACGCGACCGTGAGGTCGGGGAACTTCTCGAACACGCCGGACATCAGATAGTCGGTGAGCGACATCGCCGCGTTCATGTACGTGAGCGTCGAGCCCACCGCAGGCGGAGCGTCCTTCGAGGTCGACGGCATCTTCGACGACGACCCGATGTGCATGCAGACGACGGTGTCCGTCTCCGCGCACGCCTGGAAGAACGGGTCCCAGTAGCCGTCGGGGTCGTGGACCGACGGCAGCCCCAGGAACGGCGGGATCTCCGTGAACGCGACCGCGTGACCGCCGCGGGCGGCGCTGCGCCGGATCTCCTCGGCCGCGAGCTTGGAGTCCCACAGCTGGATGATCGGAAGCGGGATCAACCGCCCGTCCGAGCCCCCGCACCACTCGTCGAACATCCAGTCGTTGTACGCCTTGACGCACAGGTCCGCGAGCTCCATGTCCTTCGCTTCCATGAACGTCTGCCCGCAAAACCGGGGGAACGTGGGAAACGAAAGTGATGCCTCGACCCAGTTGACGTCCATGTCCTCGAGGCGCGCCTTCGGGTCGTAACAACCCGGGCGCATCTCCTCGTAGGTGATGGCGGTGATCTTGACCTCGTCGCGGTCGAAGCCGACCGCCGCGCTCAGGCGTGTCTGCGGGATCTTCTTGTCCTCGTAGTGCCACCAGTCGCAGGGGTTCCCTTCGCCCTTCTCGTAGGAGAAGTTGCCGCCGACGAACGTCATCTCGCCCAGCGGCGCGCGCTCCACCCGGGGGCCGACGTCGAGGTACTTCTTGGGCAGGCGGTCCTGCCACACGTTCGCCGGCTCGACGACGTGGTCGTCGACCGAGATGATCTTGGGGATGTCCGTCATACGGGCGAGCTTAGACCTGACGGTCCGTCAGATCGAGATGCGGTCAGTACGACGGCGACGGGCGGCGCGTCAGGATCACATGCACGACGAAGCCGCCGGCGGCCACCACGAGCGCCCCCACCACGATGATCAGCGTGGTGTTGGCGAGGCTGCGGGCGATGACGTCCCACGAAGCGTCGAACGCGTCGCGCGAGACCACGGCGTCGAGACGGCGCCCGACGAGCTGCCTGGCCGCCGCGATGAGCCCGAGCAAGAGAAGCGACACGCCTGCCACCACCGCGCCCGCGATGCCGAGTGTGAGCCAGCGCCTGCGGGCCATCGCCACCGCCAGGGCCACGAGCGCGAGCACGAGCAGCGGCGTGACCAACGCGATTCGCTGCGCGGCGTCGACCGCGCCCCACAGAATGGGCACGTCGCTGCGGCGGGCGAGCTCGATCGGGGGCACCTGGGAGCCGGGCGGCACGGCGTTGGCGATTCGGGGGTTCCCAGCGAGCTGGGCACGGGCGAGGTCGACCGCGGGGGCGATGTTCAGCTCGAGGGTGTCGTGGTCGCTCGTCAGCTGATCGTGGACGTCGCCGAGCGACTCCTTGAACACCGCCCGGTACGCGGGAGTCGTCAACGCGGTCTCCACCCCGGCTTGCACCGCGGGCTCGCCGGCCGGCACCCGACTCCCCGGAGTCTCCGCGAGCTGCTGGACGATCTTGTCGGCCAGGCCCCGGCGCACCGCCTGCCGATCGAGGAGGTCGTCCGACAGGTTCGTGAACCGCTCCCGGTCGAGGAGGACCTGGTGCGTCCACACGCCGACGAGAGCGAAGGGGACGAGCAGTCCCGCCACGATGAGCAGGAGCGTGACGAGCGCTCCCCGGCTCACCGCTGGGGAGCGCCCGGGATCCGACCGATGCCGTGGTCCGTCACACGGCCGGTTGTCGGTGCAAGTTCAACGCCAGGGCGATCATGATGCTGCCGTAGATGATGAGCGCGATCCCGATCACGAGCGCGATCGCCAGCACGGTGATTCCCGGCCACACGACCGTGATCAAGCCGGCAACGATCGCGACGGCGCCTTTGACCGCGAAGTGGCCTGTGTGCGGCCGCTGGTCGCGATGGCGGTACGCGTACCAGAGCGTCATGCCCCCGTATATGAACAACCAGGCCGCCAGGAGCAGCGCGAGCGCAAGAACGGTGATGTCGGGCCACGCCAGGACGATGATCCCGGTGATCAAGTCGATGATCCCGCGCGCCAGGATGACCTTCCACCCTTCCGTGTGTCGCTCGGCGAGGGCCCAGGCCACCTCCGACACACCGGCAATGAGCAGGAACACGCCGAGCACGAACACGAGCGCGAGGACGGTGACGCCGGGCCACACCAGCGCGAGCAGGCCGGCGATGACAGCCGCGATCCCGAGTGCGAGCACGACTCCCCAGCTGCGACGGAGATCGACTGTGGTCACCTCGACGCGTCCGGGTTGCGGTGGAGTGGTGCTCATGCGGAACCCCTCACGTCGCGGCCAGGGCCTGAACCTAGCCGCGCTCAAACCCGCACGGCTTGAATGGGTCGAGCACGTCGCGGCGGTATAGAACGACCCCGGGCACTGCGCACGCGACAGGAAGGACCTCACGATGATCCTGGATGGCAAGACCGTGGTCGTATCCGGCGTGGGGCCGGGTCTGGGTCGGGAGATCGCGGCCGCAGCCGCGCGTGACGGCGCCAATGTCGCGATCGGCGCCCGCACCCAGGCGAACCTCGAGA
>JALZAA010000075.1 GCA_030948625.1 Actinomycetota bacterium | reverse complement strand
CGGCTGCCTCGGCGGCCACGTCCTCGAGTGTGCGGCCCGACGCCTTGCGCGGCCGGTATCCGTGGTCGGCCGACTCGAGCCAGTGCATGGTCACCGGCCCTTTGATGGCCTTGACCGCGTCGGTGAGCGCCGCCTGCCCCGCGAGCGAGTCGCGCGTGCCACTCACGAAGAGGCACGGCACGCGCAGGCGCGGGAAGTGGTCGACGCGTGGCTTGTCGGGCTTGCCCGCGGCGTGGAGCGGATAGCCCAGCAACAGAAGACCGAACGCAGCCACCGGATGGTCGTCGTCGCCGACGATCAGGGAGCAGTAACGACCGCCCATAGACCGGCCGCCGAGCACCAGCCGCTCGGGCGGGAGCTTCGTCTGACGCGCCAGCTCCGCCGCTGCCTCACGCGTGGCCGCGTCGAGCACGGCGGCCCGGTCCGGCGACTTCCTGCCCGCGTCGCGATACGGATAGTTGAACCGCAGCGACGGGATCTTCGCGCCGGCGAGTGCGTCGGCCACGCGTGCCAGCGTTGCCGCGTGCATGTCCGAGCCGGCGCCGTGGGCGAGGAGCACCGCGCGGTCGGCGCCACGCTTCGGGCCGGCGTAGATGGTGTTCAACGTCGGCCGACCGGCCTCGGAGCAGCAGCCATCGGCTGAGGCTACCGCCCCTTCTTCGCCACTAGGCTGCTCCTTCGTGCCGCGCCCGGATCAGCCTCTTCGCGTCGCGTACCTCGTGTACCGCGGCAACCCGCACTGCGGCGGTCAGGGCGTGTACACGCGCGAGCTCGCCCGTGAGCTGACCACGCTGGGACACACGGTCGAGGTGTTCTCGGGACCGCCATACCCGGAGCTCGTCGACGAGGAGCAACTGACGCGGGTGCCGAGCCTCGACCTCTACCGACCGGAGAACCCGTTTCGGGTGCCGTGGCCGTGGGAGTTCAAGACCCGTTACGACGCGGCCGAGTTCGCCATCATGTGCGGCGCGGGATTCCCGGAGCCGTACACGTTCAGCTTGCGCGTGCGGAAGCTGCTGCGAGACCGGCACGCCGACTTCGACGTCGTGCACGACAACCAGTGCCTGGGAACGGGAGTCGCGAAGATGGCCGGCGAGGGCTGGCCGATGCTCGCCACCCTGCACCACCCGATCACCATCGACCGCGACCTCGACCTCGAGCACGCCGAGCGCGCGTGGAAGCGCTTCACGCTTCGCCGGTGGTACGGCTTCATCGACATGCAGACGCGCGTCGCTCGCCGGCTCCCGCGTCTCGTCACGGTCTCGGAGTCGTCGCGACGCGACATCGTCGCCCAGATGAAGGTCGACCCGAACCGCCTGCACGTCGTTCCGGTAGGAGCGAACCCCGCCGTGTTCCACCCTCGACCCGACGTGGCACGGGTCGCGGGCCGGATCATGACGACGGCGAGCGCCGACGTGCCGATGAAGGGACTCGCGCCGTTGCTCGAGGCGGTCGCAAAGGTTCGCACCGAGCGCCACGACGCGCACCTCGTCGTGATCGGCAAGCCGAAGGGGAAGAGCAACATCCCGGCCCTGATCGACCGCCTCGGTCTCGGCGGCGCCGTGACCTTCGAGACCGGCGTGACCACGGACCGCATCGTGGAGCTGTACGCCGAGGCGGAGCTCGCCGCCGTCCCGTCGCTGTACGAGGGCTTCTCCCTCCCGGCGGTCGAGGCGATGGCGTGCGGCGTGCCGATCGTCTCCACGACCGGTGGCGCGCTTCCCGAGGTGGTCGGCCGAGACGGCGACACGGGGCTCCTCGTCCCGCCGGGTGACGCGTCCGCGCTCGCAACCGCGATCCTGCGCGCCCTCGACGACCCGGCGTTGCGTGCCCGTCTCGGCGCCGCCGGGCGGGACCGGGTCCTCGAGCAGTTCACGTGGCGCAACACCGCGCTCGGGACCGTCGAGCACTACCGCGCCGTCCTCGACGAGCGGGCGGGAGCGCGTCGATGCTGACGGTCGAATTCGATCGCCTCGATCTGCGCAACGGCCAGGCACTGCTCGACCTCGGCTGCGGCGCCGGTCGCCACGCGTTCGAGGCGATGCGTCGCGGCGCGGACGTCGTCGCCTTCGACGCCGACGACGGCGAGCTCAAGGACGTGAAGGCGGTCAGCGGCGCGATGTTCGACGCCGGTGAGCTGCCGCGCGGCACCACCGGCGGCGTCGTGAACGGTGACGCGCTCGTGTTGCCGTTCCCGGACGGAGCGTTCGACCGCATCATCGCCGCCGAGGTGCTCGAGCACATCCCCGACGACGAGGGCGCGCTGCGTGAGCTCGTGCGCGTGCTGCGCGGCGGCGGCCGGATCGCGGTGACCGTGCCGACCCGCTGGCCCGAGCGAGTGTGCTGGGCGCTCGATCACCACTACCACGACACGCCCGGCGGCCATGTGCGCATCTACCGGCAACCGGAGCTCGAGGCCATGCTCCAGCGGGCCGGCCTCGTCCTGCGCGGCTCGCATCATGCGCACGCGCTGCACTCGCCGTACTGGATGCTCAAGTGCGGCATCGGCGTCGACAACCCCGACGCCTGGCCGGTTCGGAAGTACCACGACTTCCTCGTGTGGGAGTTGACGAACCGGCCGCGCTGGACCCGAGTTCTCGACCGGACGCTCAACCCCGTTTTGGGGAAGAGCGTCGTGCTCTACGCGGAGAAGCCCTGATGAACGTGCTGCCCCACCTCGACGGAATCGTGACGGCCGACGAGCTGTCGGCCACGGTCGACGCCATCGCCGCCGTCCAATTGCCCGACGGCAACATCCCGTGGATACCGGGCGACCACACGGACCCGTGGAACCTGGTCGAGGCGGCAATGGCACTCGACGTGGGCGGACGCCACGCCGAAGCCGAGCGCGCATACGAGTGGCTCCGAGCGCGGCAGCGACGGGACGGCGCGTGGCACGCGTACTACGTCGGCGACGACGTGAAGGACCCCACGCTCGACACCAACGTCACCGGCTACATCGCCAACGGCGCGTGGCACCACTACCTGTCGACGCGCGACCGGCGCTTCCTCGACGACTTCTGGCCCGTGGTCGAGCGCGCCACCGACTACGCCCTCGACTACCAGACCGAGACCGGCGAGATCGCATGGCGCGGCGACGACCCTGCGGACGGCGCGCTGCTCACCGGCTCGTCGAGCCTGCACGCGAGCTTGCGCTGCGCGATCGCGATCGCCGAGCACCTCGGCCACGAGCGCCCCGACTGGGAGCTGTCGCTCGGCTCGCTGGCTATCGCCGTCGCACACCGCCCCGGCGTGTTCCTCGACAAGGGCCGATGGGCGATGGACTGGTACTACCCCATCCTCGGCGGGGTGCTCCGCGGTCACGCCGCTCACGCCCGGGTCGCGGGCGGCTGGAAGACGTTCGTCGTCGAGGGGCGCGGCGCCCGCTGCGTGTCCGACCGCCCCTGGGTCACGGCCGCCGAGACCTGCGAGCTCGTGATGGCGCTCGATGCGATCGGCGCGCACCACGAGGCGTCCGAGCTCTTCGCCTGGGTGCAGTTCCTGCGCGCCGATGGCGGCGGCTACTGGACGGGCGCCAACTTCGAGGGTGGCGCGTTCCACCTCGACGGCCAGCTGTACCCGGTCGAGCAGCCCACTTGGAACTCGGCTGCCGTCGTGCTCGCCGCCCACGCGCTGGCCGGCGACTCGCCGACTGCGGGCCTGTTCCGCGGCGAGGGCCTGCCCCTCGGCCTCACGCCCACGGAGCTCCTGGCCGCGGGGGCCGAGATCGAGTCCGAGATGGCCACGCGCCAGTCACGCCGCCGCCGGGCTTAGCTCGAACGGTCGCTCAATCTCGTCGCAACACGCGGAGACTGCCGGTCGTCGACACGGGCGTGAACGCGCCGGAGGCGGCGGCGCGCTTCCATGCCTCGAACGGTGCCTGGCCGCCCTCGCTCGGATCCTCGAACACGTCGTGGAACACGAGCAGGCCACCGGACATCAGGTGTCGCGACCAACCCTCGTAGTCGGCGAGCACGACGTCGAGCGCGTGACCGCCGTCGATGAAGAGGAGGCCGAGCGGCGTGCCCCACTGCGCGGCGATCGTCGGCGAGTCGCCCACCACCGCGACCACCTCGCGCTCGAGCCCGGCGCGTTCGATCGTGCGCCGGAAGTACGGCAGCGTGTCCATGCGCCCGGTGGCGGGGTCGACGACCTCGGGGTCGT
>JALZAA010000074.1 GCA_030948625.1 Actinomycetota bacterium | reverse complement strand
TCGCCGCGTTGGGCGAGCTGGGTGACTACGCCCGCCGCCGGCTGCCGGACGCGACCGTCGTCGGCATCACGGGCTCGGCGGGCAAGACCGCCACCAAGGACCTGCTCGCAGCAGCCCTCGCCGGGAGCCACCGCGTCCACGCCAGTCCGGCGTCGTTCAACAACGAGGCCGGTGTCCCGCTCACGCTCCTCGCCGCCGACAGTGAGACCGAGGTCGTCGTCACCGAGATGGGGGCCCGGTTCGCCGGCAACATCACCGAGCTCTGCACGATCGCCGAGCCGCAAGTAGGTGTCATCACGCACGTCGGCATGGCGCACGCCGGCCTTCTCGGTGGACGCGAAGGGATCGCCCGCGTCAAGGGCGAGCTGCTCGAGGCGCTCGACCGCGACGGCACGGCCGTCCTGGACGCCGGCGACGAGTTCACACCGGCGCTGGCCGCGCGCACGCGCGCCAAGGTGCTCAAGGTCGGCGTGGGCGACGTACCGGGCGCCGACGTTCGCGCCGTCGACGTCGTGCTCGACGAGGAGCTCCGACCCCGCTTCCGGCTCGAAACGCCCTGGGGGACGACCACTGTGTGCCTGGAGGTGCGGGGCGAGCACCAGGCCGTGAACGCGGCCATGGCCGCCACCGTCGCGCTCGACCTCGGCGCCCCCCTCGACCACGTCGCGGAGGGTCTCTCACACGCCGCGACTGCAGCCTGGCGCATGGACGTCACCCGCACGCCCGACGGCCTCACCGTCGTCAACGACGCGTACAACGCGAGCCCCACGTCGATGGCCGCTGCACTGCGATCGTTCGGCCGCCTCGCCGGCGCGAAGCGGCGCTTCGCTGTCATGGGCGAGATGCTCGAGCTCGGTCAGCACGCGCGCGAGGAACACGAGCGCATCGGGCGTCTGGCGATCGAGTCGAAGGTAGACGTCGTGATCGCGGTCGGCCCCGGCGCCGGTCCGATCGCGGACGGCGCGCGTGCCGCCGACGCCGGCGCCGAAGTCCTCGAGGTCGACGACGCCGACAGCGCCTTGGCGGAACTGACCGAGCACGCGGGGCCGGGCGACGCCGTCCTCGTGAAGGCGAGCCGCGCCGTGGGACTCGAACGAGTCGCCGAGGCGCTCACCCCGGGAGCAGGCGCGTGATCGCGCTCCTCCTCTCCGCGTCCGTCGCGTTCATCCTGAGCATCCTCGGAACGCCGTTGCTCATCCGGGTCCTGCGCGCACGCGGCATCGGCCAGCAGATCCGCGACGACGGGCCGTTCCAGCACCCGCACGTCGCCAAGGCGGGCACGCCGACGATGGGCGGCATCGCCATCATCGTCAGCGCGTTCGTCGGCTACGTCGTCGCGCACGTCCGCACCGAACAGATCAAATTCGCCCGCGCCGGCATCACCCTGATGCTCCTCATCGTCGTGCTCGGGATGGTCGGGTTCATCGACGACTACCTCGGGGTGCGCAAAGGCCGGAACCTCGGTCTGCGCAAGCGCGGCAAGACGTCCGGTCAGCTCGTGGTCGCGGTCGGCTTCGCGCTGCTCGCGCTCCATTACGTCGATACGTCGACGCACCTCTCGTTCACCAGGATCATCGACCTCGACCTCGGCAGCTTCCTGTGGACCGTGTGGGCGGTGTTCATCATCACCGGGGCGTCGAACGGCGTGAACATCACCGACGGGATGGACGGGCTCGCCGCCGGCGCCGCCACGCTCGTGTTCTTCGCGTTCACGGTCATCGCCTTCTGGGAGTTCCGTCATCCGGCCGTGTACGGATCGGTCTCGATGACGACGGTCCCGGGCGGCTTCGCCGCCAACTCGCTCGACATGGCTGTGGTGGCGGCGGGAATGGCCGGCGCGTGCGCCGGCTTCCTGTGGTGGAACGCGGCGCCGGCTCGCGTCTTCATGGGCGATACGGGCTCCCTCGCCGTCGGCGGCGGGATGGCCGGGCTCGCGCTGCTCACCAACACGAACCTTCTCCTGCCGATCCTCGGCGGGCTGTTCGTGCTCGAGACCGCGAGTGTCATCGCGCAGGTCGTCGCGTTCCGCGGGTTCCATCGGCGGGTCCTCCGCATGGCGCCGATCCATCATCACTACGAGGTCGGAGGCTGGCCCGAGTTCACCGTGATCGTCAGGTTCTGGCTGTTCGCCGGTCTCTGCGTCGCGTTCGGGCTCGGGTTGTTCTATGCCGACTTCATCCGCATCCCGGGCGTGATCGATTGAGCCGGGTGCTCGTCGTCGGGCTCGGCCTCACGGGCGAAGCGGTCGTCCGGCACTGCGCCGCCACAGGCGACGACGTGACGGTCGTCGAGGACGCCCCGGGCGGAGGCGGGTACCGCGAGCGCCTCGAGGCGGCGATCTCCGCCGGCGCCGAAGTTGTCGAGCGGGCTGACCCCGATCGGCTCGCCGAGCTCGTGCGCGCCTGTGATCTGCTCGTCCCGAGCCCGGGTGTGACCGAGCGGCACCCTGCGGTGACGATGGCGCGGCAGACCGGGGTCGCCGTCAGGGCCGAGGTCGACCTCGCCGCCGAGCTGGCGGCGGCGCGGGGCAAGCCATTGGTCGCCGTCACGGGGACGAACGGCAAGACGACCGTGACCACGCTGATCTCGTCGATGCTCGAGGAGTCGGGCGTCGCGGCACTGGCTGCCGGCAACATCGGCGTCGCCCTCCTCGACGCCGCCGCGGCGGCCGACACCGACGCAAGGGTGCTCGTGGCCGAGGTCTCGTCCTTTCAGCTCGCGTTCACGACCGAGGCGTTCCGGCCCCACGTCGCCGTCCTCCTCAACGTGGCGCCCGACCATCTCGACTGGCACGGCTCGTTCGAGGCCTACGCGTCCGCGAAGGCAAGAGTGTTCGCCCACCAGCGTCCGGACGACGTTCTCGTGTTCAACCGTGACGACGAGGTCGCGTCGCGCCTTGCTGCCGACGCACCGTCGCGCCTGATCCCGTTCTCGGTCGACGACGACGCAAGCGCGTTCCGCATCGAGTACCTTCCGCTCACCGCGTCACACGATCGCGCCAACGCGCTCGCCGCCGCCGCGGCCGCGTCGGAGGTGGGCGCGACCACCGACGGGATCACGCGCGCACTCCGCGCCTACCCGAGGCTCCACCACCGCGTCGCGCGGGTCGGCAATGCTGGTGGGGTGCAGTACTACGACGACTCGAAGGCGACGAACCCGCACGCGACGTTGTCGGCCGTGCGCGGCTTCGAGAGCCGCGATGGTCGCGTCGTGCTCATCGCCGGCGGTCGCAACAAGGGCTTGGACCTGTCGGGGTTGCGCGAGCTCGCGCCGAGGGTGCGCGGCGTGATTGCCATCGGGGAGGCCGCCGCCGAGGTCGAGAGCGCCTTCAGGGGCGCGGCACCTGTTGCTCGCGCCGAGTCGATGCGCGACGCGGTCGTCGCCGCCGCACGGCGGGCGCAGCCGGGTGACGTCGTGCTGCTGTCGCCCGCATGCGCGTCATTCGACTGGTACCCGAGCTATGCCGCGCGTGGTGACGACTTCGCCCGCGAGGTCGCGCGCCTGAGCGAGCGCGGTGTGGCATGACGGCCGCCACGTTGGCGCTGGGCTCGCTCCGGCGCCGGTGGGTCACGGCCGGCGCGGCGCGGCCGCCCAACTACCTGTTGCTCGCGGCGACGATCGGCGTGCTGAACGTCGTCGGCGCGGTGATGGTGCTGTCGGCGTCGTCGGTCTCGTCCCTCACCGACTACGGCTCGGCGTGGTACTTCTTCCAGCGTCAGATCGCGTGGACCGCCGTTGCGGTTGCCGCGTTCATGATCACGGCCCGTATCGACTACCACTCGTGGCGGCGCTGGGTACGCCCGCTCCTTCTCGTGAGCGGGGCGCTGCTGTTCGTCGTGCTGATCCCCGGCATCGGCATCGAGGTCGCCGGCTCGCGCCGGTGGCTGGGCACCGGCGCGCTGCGGTTCCAACCGACGGAGATCGCCAAGCTGGCGCTGCTCGTGTTCGCGGCCGACGTCGTCGCGCGGCGGGCAAAGGAGCTGCACGACTGGCGCCGCGTGCTGCGCCCCGTCCTGCTCGTGATGGCGCTGCTCGGCGCGCTCGTGCTGCGGGAGCCCGACCTCGACTCCACGATCGTCCTCATGCTGATCGCGTTCACCGTGCTCATCGTCGGCGGCGTCCGCCTCCGCCATCTCGCAGTGGTCGGCTCGGTCACCGCCGTCGCCGGCACGTTGCTCGCCCTCAGCGAGCCCTACCGCCGGGCGCGCATGTTCGCGTTCCTGAATCCGTCCTCGGACGCGTCGAGCACGGGTTACCAGATCTCCCAGTCGCTGATCGCCGTCGGCAGCGGGGGATGGACGGGCGTCGGCCTTGGCGCGGGCCGGGCGAAGTGGCTGTTCCTCCCCAACGCCCACACCGACTTCATCTTCGCCATCATCGGCGAGGAGCTCGGCCTGCTCGGCTGCACCCTGGTCGTCGCCTTGTTCGTCGCCTTCGCCGTGCTCGGCACGCGCGCCGCGCTCCGGGCGCCGGACCGCTTCGGGACGCTGCTCGCCGCGGGCGTGACGGCGTGGGTGGTCGGCCAGGCCGCGATCAACATCGGAGCCGTCATCGGCTTGCTCCCCGTGTCGGGCATTCCCCTCCCGTTCGTGTCGTTCGGAGGGTCCGCGCTCGTGTTCACGATGGCGGCGGCCGGCATCCTCGGGAACGTCGCCCGCCAGGAGCGGTGACGCCCCCGCCCGGACCGTCGCACGAGGCCTTTGCTGTGATCACCGGCGGTGGCACGGGGGGCCACGTGTACCCGGCTCTGGCGCTCGCCGGCGAGCTGGTCGGGCGCGGCCATTCACGCGACACCATCAGGTTCGTCGGGGCGAGCCGTGGCCTCGAGGCGCGCGTCGTGCCCGAACGCGGGTACGCCATCGATCTGCTCCCTGGGCGAGGTTTCCAACGGCGTTTGACGATCGCGAACCTGCGCGCCGCGTGGGACACGCTCATCGCGTTCGTGCGGGCGCGCCGGATCATCCGGCGGGTGCGGCCGCGCGTCGTCGTCGGTGTCGGCGGCTACGCGTCGTTGCCGTGCCTCGTCGCCGCCCGGCTCCGGCGCGTGCCGTCCGTCGTGCACGAACAGAACGCCGCCCCGGGCCTCGCCAATCGCATCGCCGTGCGGATGGGGGCGAAGCCGGCCGTGTCGCTGCCGGGCACGCCGCTGCGGGCCGCGGTCCTGACCGGCAACCCGGTGCGCAGCGAGATCGCCGCCGTGCGGCGGGCCCCTGATGCCGATCGTCCGCTCGTCGCGGTGTTCGGCGGCAGCCTCGGGTCGGTGCGCATCAACGACGCCGCCCTCGAGCTGTACGACCGCTGGCGGGACCGAGCGGACATTGCGGTCCACCACGTGACCGGCCCGCGAAACTACGAGGACTGCGAGGCGCGCTTGACCGGGCTCCGGCGCCCGGGCGACGCCCTCCGCTACGAGCTCGTCGCCTACGAGGAGCACATGGACCAGCTGTACGCGCGAACGACCGTGGCGGTGTGTCGGGCCGGCGCGGTCACGGTGGCCGAGCTCGCCGCAGCGGGCGTGCCCGCGGTGCTCGTCCCGCTGCCCGGGGCGCCGGGCGACCATCAGACCCGCAATGCCGAGGCGCTCGCCGCCGCGGACGCCGCCGTCGTGCTGCCTGATCTGGAGTGCGACGGCGACCGCCTCGACGCGGAGCTGAAGACACTGCTCGCCGACCCGGCGCGGCTCGAGTCGATGTCAGAATCCGCACGCCGGATCGCGCGGCCCGACGCCGCCGCCCGCCTCGCCGACCTGGTCGAGGAGGTGAGCGGCGATCGTGGATGACACGCGCACAGAGAGCGCCGACCTCGACCTGTCATCGCCCCGGCGCGTCCACATCGTGGGCATCGGAGGCGCGGGGATGAGCGCGATCGCGACCGTGCTCGCTCGCATGGGCCATCACGTCACCGGATCCGACCTGAAGGAATCGCGCGGCCTCGACCGCCTGCGCCTCCTCGGGATCCGCGCCGACGTCGGCCATCGCGCCGAGAACGTGGCCGACGCGGACGCCGTCGTGGTCTCCACCGCCATACCCCCGTCGAACCCGGAGGTGCGCGCAGCCTCGGAGCAGGGCGTGCCCGTGCTGCGACGGGCCGACGCGCTCCGCGCCCTCGCAGCGACGCGCCGCACGGTCGCCGTGGCAGGCAGCCACGGGAAGACGACGACCTCGTCGATGCTGGCGCTCATCCTGCGCGCGGCCGGTTGGCGGCCGAGCTTCATCATCGGCGGCGACCTCAACGAGGTCGGCACCAACGCCGCCTACGACGACGGCGAGTGGCTCGTCGTCGAAGCGGACGAGAGCGACGGCACGTTCCTCGAGATCTCGCCCGAAGCGGCCATCGTCACCAACGTCGAGCCCGATCATCTCGACCACTACGGCGGCTTCGCGGAGCTCACCGAAGCGTTCGAGCGGTTCCTCGCCGAGATCCCCGGACCACGGGTCGTGTGCTTCGACGACGAGGTCGCGCGCCGGATCGCCGGCGACCACGGTGCGACGGTCACGTACGGCTTCGACGAGGGAGCGACGTACCGCATCGACTCGTACACCGGCGGCCGGAACGGAACCCGCTTCGAGCTCCACCGCGCCGGCTCGAAGCTCGGCGTGATCGACCTTCCCGTGCCCGGGCGGCACAACGCCTCGAACGCGGCGGGCGCGGCCGCGCTGGCGATCGAGCTCGGCGCACCGTTCGAGGCGGTCGCCGAGGCGCTGCGGGGCTTCGGCGGAGTGGCGCGTCGCTTCCAGTTCCGCGGTGAGCTCGACGGCGTCACGCTCGTCGACGACTACGCGCACATCCCGGGAGAGATCGCGGCGATGGTGGACGCGGCCCGGGAGGGCGGATGGACGCGCGTGATCGTCGTCTTCCAGCCCCACCGGTACTCGCGCACGGCCCGGCTCTGGCGCGACTTCGCCGACGCCTTCACCGGCGCCGACGTCGTGGTGCTCACCGACGTGTACGCGGCCAACGAGACCCCGCAGCCCGGCGTCTCCGGGCGGCTGATTCTGGGCGCGGTGCTCGACGCCCATCCGGCGACGCCGATCGTCTACCTCCCTCGACGAGCCGACGTGGTGCACCACGCGCTGCGGCTCGCCCGGCCCGGCGACGTCGTGCTGACGCTCGGCGCGGGCGACCTCACGACGGTGCCCGACGAGTGGCTGGCCCGGGCGGCGTCATGAGCGTGTCCGGCGCCGACCTCGCCACGCTCGCGGCCGAGCTGCACGAACGGCTACCCGAGGGGACCTCCGAGCGCGTGCCCTTCGCCGAGCTCAGCACCTACCGCATCGGGGGGCCCGTGGCGGTGCTCGCACGGGTCCGCTCCGTCGACGCGCTCGCCGTGGTCGCGGCCGTGGCTCGACGCCACCGACCGCGGCTCCTCGTGATCGGACGCGGGTCCAACCTCCTGATGTCCGACGCCGGCTTCTCCGGTCTGGTGGTGCTGCTCGAGGGCGACTTCGAGTCCATCGATCTCCCTGGACCCGCCGGCGAGCGCGACGAAGCCGTTGTCCGCGCCGGCGGGGCGGTGCCGCTGCCCGTGCTCGCCCGGCGGGCGGCGGCTGCGGGTCTTGCGGGCCTCGAGTTCTATGTCGGGATCCCGGGATCCGTCGGCGGAGCCGTCCGGATGAACGCAGGCGGGCACGGGCGCGAGACCATCGAGGTGCTCCGGCGTGCGTGGGTGATCGACCTCGAAGACG
>JALZAA010000055.1 GCA_030948625.1 Actinomycetota bacterium | reverse complement strand
CGTCAAGAAGGTCGCGCCGGCGAAGGCGGCGCCGGTGGCGAAGAAGGCCCCGGCGCCCCAGCTGCCGCCGGTCAAGAAGTCGCCGCCGCGCAAGCCGGGGTCGGTGATCTGCCCGTTGTCGGGCTGGGAGGTCATGCCGGCCAAGCCGAACCTCTCGGAGCGCACGCTCAAGCGGCTCCGGGCCAAGCTCATCGAGGAGCGCAACCAGCAGCTCCGCCAAGCCGACGATCTCCAGGCCGAGGCGGAGGAGCTCGCCCAGGAGCGCGATCCCGGCGACACCCAGTTCGACGAGGAGTCCGGCGAAGGCGACACGGTGAACGTCGAACGCGAGCGTGACCTGATGTTGTCCGCGTCGGCGCGTCAGATCGTCGACGCGATCGATCGTGCGCTGGCGCGAATCGAGGCGGGTACCTACGGGGTCTGCCTCCCGGCCGGCCGCCGGCTCTCGCTCGAGCGGCTGGAGGCGATCCCGTACGCCGAGGAGTGCGTGGACTGCAAGGCTCGTGCCGAACGACGCCGGTAGCGATCGCGCCGCCGGCCAGCCCCGGGCACTCCGCCCGTCGCACCGCCCTTTCCTCATTGCCGGCCTCGTGGTCGGGATCGTCCTGCTCGATCAGGTCACGAAGGCGGTGGTCGTCGCGACGCTTGCGGACGGGCCGCTGTCGATCATCGGCGATACGGTCGAGCTGCGGCTGAGCCGCAACCCGGGCGGCGCGTTCAGCCTCTTGACCGGGTTCACACCGCTTCTCGCGGTGCTCGCAGTCATCGTGGCCGTCGTGCTCGTCCGCGTCGCGCAGCGCATGACGGATCCGGTGATGGTGGTCGCGCTGTCGCTCGTGCTCGGAGGGGCGATCGGCAACCTGCTCGACCGGGTGTTCCGCTCGCCCAGCTTCTTGCGCGGCGAGGTCGTCGACTTCATCCGCGTCGGCGGGTTTCCGAGCTTCAACGTCGCCGACTCCGCGATCACGATCGGCGCCGTGCTGCTCGTCGTCTGGGGGTGGCGCGACCGGGACGACGGCCGGCGCCGCGGGTGAGCGGGGCGTCAAAGGAGGAAACGATGAGCGAGCTCGCCGTGCCCGCAGCGCTGGCGGGAGAGCGACTCGACCGCGGCCTCGCGTTGCTGACGGGATGGAGCCGCGCCGAGGTGGCCCGCCTGATCGACGAAGGTGCGGTGCTCGTCGGCGGCCGCGCAGTCCCAAAGAGCCACCGCCTCGAAGCCGGCTCCGTCGTCGAGCTGCTCTCCGAGCCGGCGGTCGCGCAGCCGCCCGGCCCCGAGCCCGTGCCCGTCGACGTGCGGTTCGCCGACGAGGACGTCGTCGTGGTCAGCAAGCCACCGGGGCTCGTCGTGCATCCCGGTGCCGGCCACGCCGGCGGCACACTCGTGAACGGGCTGCTCGAGCGGTTCCCGGACCTTGCCACCGTGGGCGACCCGGCCCGTCCCGGCATCGTCCACCGGCTCGACCGCGACACGAGCGGCCTCATGATCGTCGCCCGCTCGCAGCGCGCGTACGACGCACTGGTCGATGCGCTAGCCCGCCACGCGATCGAACGCCGCTACCTGGCACTCGTCTGGGGCCACCTCGACTCGCCGCGCGGAGTCATCGACGCGCCGATCGGCCGGTCACCGACGCGCCGGACGCGCATGGCCGTTCGCGACGAGGGGCGCGCCGCGCGTACGGGCTACGAGGTGCAACGCGAGTACGAGACACCCGCCGTCAGCCTGCTCGAATGCCGGCTGGAGACGGGTCGCACGCACCAGGTGCGTGTCCATCTCAGCGCGATCGAGCACCCCGTCGTGGGCGATGCCGCGTACCGGGGGGACCGGCCGTCGCTCCGGCCGGGGCGCCCGTTCCTCCACGCGCACCGGCTCGAGCTGGACCACCCGGTGACGGGCGAGCGACTCGCCTTCGACGACCCGCTGCCGCCCGATCTCACGACCGTGCTGGCGTCCCTCGGCTGATCGGCGGTCCGGGGTCGGCCCGGGTCAGCCGGCTTGGGCCGCCTTGGTCGGTGCGTCGGGATGACCGACCTGAGTTCGCTTCACCAGCTCGGCGAGCGTGAAGCCCTCGAGGATCTGGCGCATCTCGTCGGAGACGCAGACCCAGACCTCCTGCAGGATGCAATGCCCTTCGCAGTGGTCGTGCTCGCCCATGAGCGTGATGAGCGGGCCGTCGACGGCGGCCATGATCTCGGCCAGCGTGATCTGCTCCGGCGGCCGGGCGAGGACGTATCCACCACCGACGCCACGCTTGGACTGCACGAGCCCGGCGCCCTTCACGGCGAGGAGGATCTGCTCCAGATACGGCTGCGGGAGGCTCGTACGCTCGGCGATCTCCTTCACCGACGTGGGCCGATCCTCGCCGTGTAGGGCGAGCGAGAGGAGCGCGCGGGCGGCGTAATCGCCCCTGGTCGAGACCTTCACGGACCCATGGTCGCGCGTCCAGGGCCCGTCCGGGGCCTTTCTGCGGCATAGCCTCAGCCCATGGACCCAGTGCGCCCCGACTATGGGGGAGCGGCGATCACGGGTCTGGTGCCGGCGCTGGTGGGCCACCAGCCCGCGCCCTGGCTTCCGGCCGAGATGGCGGATGCCGACGCCGTCGTCGTGCTGCTCCTCGACGGCCTCGGCTGGCAGGCCGTCGAAGCGCATCGCAGCCTCCTCCCGGAGCTCGCCGCCCTTCGCGGCGGCCCGATCACGACCGTCGCGCCGTCGACCACTGCCTCGGCGCTCACGTCGTTCGCGACCGGCCTCGCGCCGTCACAACACGGCCTGGTGGGGTTCCGGATGCGTGTCGACGACGACGTCCTCAACATCTTGCGGTGGCAGACGACGAAGAAACGTCGCGCGCCGGATCCGTTCGAGATGCAGCGTCACACTGCGTTCCTCGGGCGTGCCGTGCCCGTCGTCACGCGTAGCGAGTTCCGCAACTCCGGATTCACCGACGCCCAGCTGCGTGGCGCCCGGTTCATCGGCTGGAACGCCGTCTCAACGCTGGTCGAGCACTGTCGCCGCCTCGTGAAGGCGGGCGAGAGGTTCGTCTACGCCTATTACCCCAACGTCGACACCGTCGCCCACGAGTTCGGGCTGCACGATTCCTTCTATGTCTCGGAGCTCAGAGCCGCCGACCGCCTGGTCGGTGACCTCCTCGACGTGTTGCCGCCCACGACCGCGCTGCTGGTGGTGTCGGACCACGGCCAGGTCCACATCGATCCCGGCGGCTGGGTCGAGCTCGGCGAGCTGTCCTCGATGGTCGACATGTGCGCCGGTGACGCGCGCTTCCGGTACCTGTACGCGAAGCCGGGCGCCGCGCCCGAGCTGCTCGACGCCGCTCGCCGGGTTGTCGGCCACCAGGCGTGGGTGCTGTCGCGCGAGCAGCTCTTCGCCGAAGGCTGGATCGGCCCCGCACCCCAGGGGCCCATCGGGCGCCGTGTCGGCGACGTGGTGCTCGCGGCCCGTGAGCCGGTCGCGTTCGTCGACCCCGCGATGCCGATGGAGACCCAGCTGATCGGCATGCACGGGTCGCTCACGCCCGACGAGATGTACGTGCCGCTCCTGGCCGGCCGGGGGAGGGCCTGAGCACCTGACCTCGACGCTTGCCCGGCGTCGGCGTCCCCTCTATGGTGTGAGAGTTACACAAGTGTGATTTTCCACAGGGTCATCCACAACCCCTGTGGGTAGGGGGTTTTCGGGGCCTTGGCGAGCTCGTTCGTGCACCTGCATCTGCACACCGAGTTCTCGATGCTCGACGGGGCCGCCCGGATCTCCGACGTCGTCGCCACCGCCGCCGCCGACGGGCAGCCGGCCGTCGGGATCACCGACCACGGCAACATGTACGGGGTCCTCGACTTCTACCGGGCGGCGCGCGAAGCCGGGATGACCGCAGTGCTGGGGACCGAGGCGTACTTCGTCGACACCAGCCGGTTCGAGCGCCCTCGGCGCGCCGATCACGACATCTTCCATCTCACGTTGCTCGCCGAGACGAACGCGGGCTACCGCAACCTCATCAAGGCCTCGTCGGACGCATACCTGGACGGCTTCTACTCGAAGCCGCGCATGGACTTCGATCTGCTCGAGCGTCACGGCGACGGCCTCATCGCCACGAGTGGTTGCCTGGGTGGGCTCGTATGCCAGCGGCTGCTGCAGGGCAACTACACCGCCGCGCGCGATGCCGCCGCACGGTTCCAGGACATCCTCGGGCGCGAGTCGTTCTTCATCGAGCTCCAGGATCACGGGCTCCCCGAGCAACGCGACGTCAACCCGCAGCTCGTGAAGATGGCCGGAGAGCTCCATGCCCCGCTGCTCGCGACCAACGACTCCCACTACACGCACAGGGAAGACGCCGAGGCGCACGCGGCGCTGCTGTGCGTGCAGACGGGCGCCACGCTCGACGACCCGAACCGGTTCAAGTTCGACGCCGACGAGTTCTATCTGAAGACCGCAGCCGAGATGCGACAGCTCTTCGTCGACCACCCCGAAGCGTGCGACAACACTCTGCTGATCGCCGAACGGGCCAACGTCGAGATCGAGTTCGGCAAGCCCGAGCTGCCCGCGTTCCCCGTGCCCGAGGGGCACGACGAGGACACGTACCTCCGCGAGCTCACACTCGAAGGCGCCAAGGACCGTTACGGCCCGTCACCGGCACTGCACGTCCTCGAGCGGCTCGAGTTCGAGCTCGGCGTGATCAAGGACATGGGCTTCTCGGCCTATTTCCTCGTGGTGTGGGACCTCGTGCGGCACGCGCGCTCGCGGGGCATCCGGGTGGGGCCGGGGCGCGGGAGCGCTGCGGGCTCGTGCGTGGCCTACTCCCTGCGCATCGTCGACATCGACCCGATCCGCTACGACCTGCTCTTCGAGCGCTTCCTGAACCCGGGCCGGAAGCAGATGCCCGACATCGACATGGACTTCGACGAGCGCTACCGCGGCGAGATCATCAAGTACGCCGCCCAGCGCTACGGGTGGGACCGCGTCGCCCAGGTCGTGACGTTCTCGACCATCAAGGCAAGGGCGGCGGTGCGCGACGCCTCGCGCGTGCTCGGCTACCCGTGGGGTGTCGGCGACCGGATCGCCAAGCTCATGCCGCCGCTGATCATGGGCCGTGACACGCCGTTGCGCGGGTGCCTCGAGAAAGTCACGGGCCACGAAGACGGTTACAAGATGGCCACCGAGCTGCGCGCTCTCTACGAGGACGACCCCGATGCCAAGCGCGTCATCGACGTCGCCCGGGGGCTCGAAGGGCTGCGCCGCCAGGACGGCATCCACGCGGCTGCGGTCGTGATCACACGGGAGCCGCTGACCGAGTACCTGCCGATCCAGCGCAAGCCCGAGCCGGGCCGCGACATCGAGGACTCGCCGATCGTCACGCAGTACGAGATGCACGGCGTCGAGGACCTCGGCCTGCTGAAGATGGACTTCCTCGGGCTCCGGAACCTCTCGGTGATGGAGAGGACGGTCGAGCTCATCGAGTCGGCGCATGGCCAGCGCGTCGACATCGACGCCGTGCCGCTCGACGACCTGAAGACCTTCGAGATGCTGAAGCGCGGCGACTCGATCGGCGTGTTCCAGCTCGAGGGCGGCCCGATGCGGGCGCTGATGCGGTCGCTGGCGCCGACGACGTTCGAGGACGTCTGCGCCCTCGTCGCGCTCTATCGGCCGGGCCCGATGGCCGCCAACATGCACACGGACTACGCCGACCGCAAGAACGGCCGGAAGCCGGTCACCTATTACCACGACGACCTGCGGGAGATCCTCGAGCCCACGTACGGGCTGATGATCTACCAGGAGCAGCTGATGCGCGTCGCGCAGCGGCTCGCCGGCTACTCGCTCGAGGAAGCCGACAACCTCCGCAAGGCGACGGGGAAGAAGATCCGGTCGCTGATCGCAAAAGAGCGCTCCAAGTTCGTCGACGGGTGCGTCGCCCAGGGCCACAGCCGCGAATTCGGTGAGCACTTCTTCGACATCATCGAGCCGTTCGCCGACTACTCGTTCAACAAGTCACACTCGGTCGGGTACGGCCTCGTCGCGTACCAAACCGCATACCTGAAGGCGAACCATCCCGTCGAGTACCTCGCGGCCCTCCTCACGAGCGTCAAGAGCAACAAGGACCAGACCGCGGTCTACCTCAACGAGTGCCGGCAGCTCGGGATCGCCGTGCTGGTGCCCGACGTGAACGAGTCGGAGAGCGATTTCGCCGTCCGCGACGGTTCCATCCGCTTCGGCCTCTCGGCCGTCCGCAACGTGGGCGAGGGGCTCGTGCAGCACATCGTCGCCGCACGCGACACCGGCGGGGCCTACGGCGACTTCTTCGACTACTGCGAGCGCGTCGACCCGCAGGCTCTCAACAAGCGCACGATCGAGTCGCTCATCAAAGCCGGTGCGTACGACTCGGTCGGTCATCCCCGTCAGGGGCTCCTGCACGTGTACGAGCAGATCGTCGACCACACGCTGGCGCGTCGCCGCGAGCGCGACGCCGGCATCATGAGCCTGTTCGGCGAAGGTGACGAACAAGGTCCCGACGTCTCCGGTTTCGACGAGCGCGTGTCGGTTCCCGACACCGAGTTCGACAAGCGGGAACGGCTCGCCCACGAGAAAGAGATGCTCGGGCTGTACGTGAGCGAGCACCCGCTGATGGGCGCAGAGCGCGGACTTCGCCGTCACACCGAGTGCACGCTGACCGAGCTCAAGGAGCTGCGCGAAGGGGAGATGCGCGTCGTCGGCGGCGTCGTGACCGCGCTGACGCGCCGGTACACCAAACGCGGCGACCTCATGGCGACGTTCGTCCTCGAGGACCTCGGGGCTGCGCTCGAGGTCATGGTCTTCCCGAAGACGATGACCTCCTACGGTCACATCCTCCACGAGGACGCCATCGTCTGCGTGAAGGGCCGGCTCGACATGCGTGACGACGATCCGAAGATCATCGCCATGGAGGTCACGCAGCCCGAGCTCGTGATCGAC
Organism: Actinomycetota bacterium; assembly: GCA_030948625.1. GTDB lineage: Bacteria > Actinomycetota > Acidimicrobiia > IMCC26256 > JACDBD01 > JALZAA01. Next base: position 576 of record JALZAA010000055.1, on the reverse strand, counting down.
GGCGGCCCTCCGGTGCGGTTGCGCGTGCGGCGCGACGCGCTCACGAACGACAAGGTCGAGCAGCTCAAGGCGATCCTGCACGCGCACCCGGGCGACAGCCCGGTGTTCGTGCACCTCGAGGGGGCCGGGCGCACGACGGTGCTCCAGCTCGCCGACGACTTCCTCGTCGACTCCTACAACGGCCTGTACGCCGATCTCCGCGTCCTCCTCGGCGCCAACTGCATCGCCTGAACGCGGTCATGCGGCCCCGCGAGCGCGCCTGCTATGGCTCGGGGCGGGCGGAGCTGCGCCCGACCCACTTGCCGACCTGGTACGCCAGAAACGCCACGATGACGTAGCCGGCGAACGCGAACGCGATGCGCAGCGTGGTGAAGAGCACCCCGACCGCCAGCCACACCCCGAGCGCGACCACGATGACCAGCCCGACCTTGAACCACAGCGGGATGCCGGGCGGCCTGTCGCCGTACTCGGAAGCCACGGGGTCAGCCGACCTTCTGGATGACCTGCTCGGAGAACCGACCGAGCTGCTCGCGCAGCGTGTCGAGGTCGAACCCGAGCGGTGGGAGCGCGATGCGG
>JALZAA010000026.1 GCA_030948625.1 Actinomycetota bacterium | reverse complement strand
TAGTCGTCGGCCTCTTCCTTGGACCGCATGGTCCGGGTGACGCCGGCGTTCTCGTCCCAGTGTCGGGTCTCCTGCATGACGCGCTCGCCGCCATCGAGCATTCCGGACTGCCGGTCGATCTCGTACTCCAGCGCCCGCCCCAACGACCGCAGCGAGTTCATGTTCTTGACCTCGACCTTGGTGCCGAGCTCGGCCCTGCCCTCCGGACGCATCGACACGTTGGCGTCGATCCGGAACGCGCCCTCCTCCATCTTCACCTCGGACACCTCGATCGCCAGGAGGACGGCGCGCAGCTCGTTCACGTAGGCGCGTGCCCGCTCGGCGCTGCGGATGTCGGGCCGGCTCACGACCTCCATCAATGGGATGCCGGCGCGGTTGTAATCGACGAGCGAGTACGCGGCTTCGTGGATGCGTCCTCCCCCACCCACGTGGACGGTCTTGCCCGTGTCCTCTTCCATGTGCGCGCGCTCGACGCCGATGCGGGCGCCGCCGACCTCGAGCGAGCCGTCGACGCAGATCGGCTGGTCGTACTGGCTGATCTGATAGTCCTTCGGCATGTCGGGATAGAAGTAGTTCTTACGGTGGAACAGCGAGCGCTCCGGCACCGTGCAGCGAAGCGCCTCACCGATCCGCAGCGCGAACTCGACCACCCGCTCGTTCAGCACCGGCAGCGATCCGGGCAAGCCCAGACACACGGGGCAGATATTGGTGTTCGGCTCGGCGCCGAACTCGTTCGTGCACGAGCAGAACATCTTCGTGGCCGTCGAGAGCTCGACGTGCACCTCGAGGCCGATCACGGTCTCCCACGTCGTGGCTGTCGTAGCCGTCATGTCAGACTCCCGCCGTGAGCGAACGGCCCGATCCGAACGCGTTCACGGTCGAGCGCAGCGAGGTGCGCAACGGTGTGTCGCTCGCGTACGTCCACGAAGGCGCGGGTGGGACGCCCATCCTGCTCATCCACGGCTATCCCGAGACGAAGCGCATCTGGTGGCGCAACATCCGGCCGCTCGTCGACGCCGGCTTCGAGGTCATCGCACCCGACCTGCGCGGCTACGGCGACTCCGACCTCGCGTCCGACGGCTTCTACGACGTCACCGCCTACTCGCTCGACCTCTACGCGCTCGTGCACGACGTCCTCGGGCACGAGCGGTGCGTCGTGGTCGGTGGCGATCTCGGCGGCGTGGTGCTGTACGACCTCGCGCTGCGCTACCCCGAGTTCGTGGAGCGCATCTGCGTCTTCAACACGCTCGTGATCCTGCGCGACGAGCTGTTCACCGCCGCCGGCATCCCGCCGGACGACCACCGGGACACCAGACCCACGGCGGACTACTTCCGCCGGCAAGGCGGTGACGCCGACGCCCTGATCGCGGAGCTCGACACGCCCGAACGGCGCCGGGCGTGGGTCGCGGCCATGTACGGGCACCGCATGTGGGCCGCCCCCGGCCACTTCGACGCCGACGACACCGACTTCATGACCGAGCCGTTCGCCGACGCCGACCGGCTGCGCGCCAGCTGGGGCAGCTACGAGACCGCCTACGGCAACCGCCCGATGGAGGACGTGCCCAGGCTGTTCGAACCATGCCCCGTTCCGGCGCTCGTGCTCTACGGCCCCGAGGACAATGTGGTGCCGCCGTCGTTCCCGGACCGGGCGCGCGTGGCGTTCACCGAGTGCGTCGGGCCGTTCGTCGTGCCCGACGCCGGCCACTTCCTGCAATGGGAGCAGGCCGACGTGCTCAACGGCGCGCTCGCGCACTTCTGTCGCTGAGCTCACGGCGCCGCCAGCTCGATCGTGCGGGCGACGCGGAACATGACCTGCTCCCCCAGCGCCGGCGCGAGCACCTGCACGCCGATCGGGAGGCCGTCGCCATCGGTGCCGAACGGCACGCTCGCGGCCGGGTGGCCGGCCAGGCTCGTCGGGACCGTGCACACGTCCGACAGGTACATCGCCATCGGGTCGTCGGTCCGCGCGCCGAGCTCGAACGCGGTCGTGGGCGACGTGGGACCCAGGAGGGCGTCGAAGCGCTCGTAGGCGCGGGCGAAGTCGCGGATGATCAATGTGCGCACGCGCTGCGCCTGCCCGTAGTACTCGTCGTAGTAGCCCCTCGACAGCGCGTACGTGCCGGGCATGATGCGCCGCTTCACCTCGGCGCCGAAGCCGGCCTCACGCGTCCGCGCGTTCATCGTCGCGGCGTCGGGGCCGTCGACCCGCAGCCCGTAGCGGACGCCGTCGTACCGGGCGAGGTTGCTCGACGCCTCCGCCGGCGCGATCAGGTAATAGGCCGACAGCCCGTACGCGGCGCTCGGCACGGATACCCGCTCGATGACCGCGCCCTCCTTCTCGAGCCTGAGCGCCGCCTGCTCGACCGCCGCCGCCACCTCGGGCTGCACGCCTTCGGCGTCCGCGAGCTCCTCGACCACCCCGACGCGCAATCCGTCGACGCCGTGGTCGAGGACGTCGCGCACCTGCGGCGCGGCCTGCGGAATCGATGTGGAGTCGAGCGCGTCGGCGCCGGCGATGACCTCGAGCAGCAGCGCCGCGTCGGCGACCGAGTTCGTGAGCGGCCCGATCTGGTCCAGCGAGCTTGCGAATGCGATGAGCCCGTACCGGGAGACGACGCCGTACGTGGGCTTGACGCCCACGACACCGCTGAGTGCGGCGGGCTGGCGGATGGACCCGCCCGTGTCGGAGCCCAGGCCGAGCGCGGCGAGTCCGGCGCCGACCGCAGCGGCCGAGCCGCCGCTCGATCCGCCCGGCACCCGGTCGAGCGCGCGCGGGTTGCGCGTCGGACCGAAGGCGGAGTTCTCGGTGGACGACCCCATCGCGAACTCGTCGAGGTTGGTCTTGCCGATCGGAATGCCGCCGGCCGTGACGACGCGCTCGACGACAGTCGCAGAGTAAGGAGGTCGCCACCCGTCGAGGATCTTCGACGAGCACGTCGTTGGGATCCCGCGCGTGCACAGGTTGTCCTTCAGCGCGACGGGAACACCGGCGAGCGGGCCGGGATCGTCGCCATTCGCGACGACCTCGTCGACGGCGTCGGCCGCGGCGCGTGACTCGGCCTCGAGCACGTGGTTGAAGGCGTGCAGCTCGGGATCGCGAGCCGCGATCTCGGCCAGGTGCTCGTCGATCACATCACGCGCCGAGCGCTCCCCTGCGCGCACGGACGCCGCGATCTCGAGCGCGGTCATGTCATTCCCCGGTCGCCCATCCTGCCGCCGTCGCAAGCTCCGGCTTTGCGGCACCGGTCGGCAAAGCCGCCGCTGCCGCGGTCGCAGGCTCCGGCTCCTGTGCCGACGGTCGGCAGAGCCGCCGTCGTCACGGCACCTCGCCGAGGATGGGCGGCACCCGGAACTGGCCGTCTTCGGTCGCAGGCGCCTGGCCCAGCACCTCGTCGCGGTCGAGCCCGGGGATCACCTCGTCGAGACGGAACACGTTCACGAGCGGCAGCGGATGCGCGGTCGGCGGCACGTCCGCCGTGTCGAGCGCGGAGACTCGCGCCGCGTGCTCGAGGATCACACCGAGCTGGCCGGTGAACTCTTCGATCTCGTCTTCGGTGAGGCCGAGCCGGGCGAGCGTCGCCACGTGCTCGACATCGGCGCGGGTGATACGAGCGGGGGTGGTGGTCACGTTTTGGATTCTACGGAGCTGCCGCCGGGCTCCTCGCCGCGTTGGGACCGCGGACCCGAGCCGTAGTCACCGAACAGGTCGTCGCGCTCGCGCACGGCGTCACGGAACCCGACCTCCTGGGCACGGCCCACGAAGTCGAGCCCCTCTTGGGTGTGGCGCGCGATCCCGTCGAACAGCGTGCCGAGCGTGCGTGTCGATGCCAGACCCATGTTCTCGGCGGTCTGGTTGCACAGCAGCTTGAGCATCTGCAGCTGATTGAGAGGGAGGCGCGCCATGCGCTCGGCGAGGCCGCGCGCGTGCTCCTGGAGCTCGCCGTCCGGAACCGCCTCCAGGATCATGCCGATGCGCGCCGCCTCTCGCGCCGGGATCTCGTCGCCGGTCAGCAGGTAGCGCTTCGCCTGCTCGAGCCCCATGCGGTACACCCACATGGCCGTCGTCGGCGTGCCCCACACGCGCGATGGCGGATAGCCGAAGACCGCCCCCTCGCCGGCCACGATGAGATCGGCGCACAGGACCATGTCGGTGCCGCCGGCGATGCACCAACCCTGGACGGCGGCGATCGTCGGTTTCGAGGCGTACCAGAGCTTCATGTAGGTCGCGACGAACCGGGACATCATCTGGTAGTCGGCCACCGAGTCCCAGACGCGCTCGCGTGCGGCTCCCTCGTCCGCTTGGGCCTGCGTCGACCAGTCCAACCCGTAGCCGGCGCAGAACGCGGGGCCGTCGGCGCGCAAGAGGATCACGCGGACGTCGCGGTCGCCGTCGGCGTCGTCGATGGCGGCGGCGAGCTCGTCGCGGAGCTCCGGGGTGATGGTGTTGTACTCGTCGGGCCGGCACAGCACGATCGATCGCACGCCGGCGTCGGTCTCGGTACGAACGGTGGGCGACACCGCAGCGACTGCGCTCAGGAGTACGGGTCGCCGGGCGTGCCCGGGTGCTGCCACCAGTCGTCCGGCGCAGGCGACCACTCGGGGTCGGGATAGATGCAGTCGACCGGGCACACGGGCACGCACTTGAGGCAGCCGCTGCACAGCTCGGGAACGATGATCACGTCGATGCCGTGGTTGAAGATGGCGCCGAACTGCTCCGGGCAATGGCGCAGGCACGCGTCGCAGTTGATGCACTCCGACATCTCGATCCGGAGCGGCACGTTCTGCCACTTCGGGTTGCGCTCGTGCGAGTCGATGCGCTCGTCGCGCGTCTTCGCTGCAGGCACGCAACCTCCTTCGGCGCCGTCGCAAGCTCCGGCTTTGCGGCGACGGTCGGCAAAGCCGCCGTCACCGCGTCAGGCTAGACCGGGAACTAGACCACCCGGTCAAGCACGGTTACGATCCCGCGCCGATTCGGGCGACCAATAGGGCTGCATCAGGAGGATCGGTGGCGAAGCTTCAATTCCTGTCGGACGAGTGGTTCACCGAGGTCGAGCAGCTCGTCGAAAAGCACGGCGCCGACGCGCCGCCGCAGGCGAACGTGATGGTGAACCTGGTCATCACGGAGACGCCGTTCGGCGAGCGCCAGATGCACATGGGCGCCCGCGAGGGCAAGGGCGAATGGGGCATCGGGCACACGGCCGACGCCGACGTGACGCTGACCACCGACTACACCACCGCCAAGCAGGTGTTCGCCTCCGGCGACCCGAACGCAGGGATGCAGGCGTTCATGCAGGGCAAGGTCCGGGTGCAGGGCGACATGGCCAAGCTCATGGCGTCGCAGCAGGGTGGCGGCAACCCCGCGCTCCAGCAGGCGATCCAGGACGTCACCGAGTAGCGCACGTCGTTCCGACGTAGCTAGGCCACGTCGGTCGTCGTCGCGCCGTTACGCCGCGCGCGCGACCCGCAGCGGCGCGGCCCGGTCGGCCGAACGCACGAAGGCGGCACCGATGATGCCGCCGACCGCCACGACGCCGCCTGCGATGTAGGCGACCGTGAACGGTCCCGGCGAGGTGGCACCGTTCTGGATCGTCGACAGCACCTGGATGCCGGCGACCACCCCGATCTGCGTGACCATGACCTGCGCCGCGTTGGCGACACCGAGGTTTTGCACTTCGACGGCGCTGGCAGCCGAGCTGATCAACGACGGCTGCGACGCGCCGAGGCCGAGTCCAGAGAGCACGAGCGCGCCGAACACGAGAGACAGCGCCTCGGTGGCGGCGCCGAACGCGAACAACCCCATCGACAGGACCACGAGCGTGCAGCCGACGACGCTGGCTCGCCGCTCGCCGACGCGCACTGCGACGTACCCCGCGATCGGCGACGAGAGGCTGAAGCTGAGTGGCCGGCAGATCATCGCCAGCGATGTGGTCGCGACCGTGAAGCCGAAGATCCGCTGCATGAGCAGTGGAGTGATGATGAACCCGCCCATGTACCCGAAGTTCGACGTGAATTGGGCGGCGAGCGACGCGGTGAAGTTCCGACGGGTGAAGAAGCGGAGCGGAAGGAGCGGATGCGCCGCGCGCTGCTCGACCATGACGAACGCGGCCACTGCAACGGGCGCCGCCGCGAACAGCCCCAGCACGAGCGGGTTCGTCCAGCCGAGCTGACTGCCGACGCTCAACCCGAGCAGCGCGGTCACCGTGGCGACCGCGAGCGTGCCTGCGCCCGCGTAGTCGATCGGCACACGCGCGGTTCTCGGCGTCTCGCGCAGAACGGGGATGGCCACCAAGAGGGCGATGAGCGCGAGCGGCGCCTGCACGATGAAGATCGCGCGCCAACCGATCGCGTCCACGAGCGGGCCGCCGGCCACGAGTCCGATGACGGGCGCGCCCGCGCCGACGAGCGACCACCATCCCATCGCCTTGACCCGGTCCTCTTCCGGGAACGCCCGCATGATCAGCGCCATCGACGCCGGCCCCGTCGCGGCACCCGGGATGGCCCCGAGCGTGCGGATGGCGATCAGGGACGGCCCGTCCCACGCGAGCGCGGTGAGGAACGTCGCGACCGTGAACCCGGCGAGGCCGGCCAGGTACACCCGACGGTGGCCACCGACGTCGCCGATCTTCCCGAAGAGCGGCATCGACAGCGCCAGCGCGAGGAACGGGCCGGTCACCGTCCAGGTGAGCGCGGTCTCGCTGGCGCCGAGATCGCCGGCGACGTCGCCGAGCGACACCGCGAGGATCGTGATCGTGAACCCGGTGGCAAAGAGACCGGCGAGTGTGGTCCAGAGGACCCACCAGCGGTACCGGTCGCTCTGCCGGACCCGTCGCCCGAGCCGCTCGCGCAGCAGCATCGGCCACGCGACGACGGGGACCTCCTCGCCGCCGGGGTACTCGACGACGAGGGGGAACTCCGGGTCGCGATCCACGGCCCGATGGAGGCTATCGGCGCTCCGCCGAGGCGCCGCGAGCTATGCGCAGTGGATCAGGAGTGGATCAGGAGTGGTCGTCTTCGAGGACCCAGAGCTCCTCGAGGTGCCCGGCGTGGGCGTGACCGAGCTCGTCCGGCTCGAGCTCGGTGAACAGCCGCGCCGTCGCGTCCGCCCATCGGGTGAGGTCCGCCGTGAGCAGGAGGCGCCCTACCGGGCGGTCAGGACCGGGGCGGCCGGGCATCTGACCGAACCGCCGTCCAGGTCGTTCCGGGCGCGGTCCGTTCGTGGCGCCGTGCGGGAATCGCTTCAACGTCGTCCCCTTCGGTCATTGAAGCTTGCGGGTGAGCTGGTGGCGTCCGCAGGGTAAAGATGGCGGCGTCGCGCGACAAGGGGCGGGGGGCTACATCGGCATGGCTCGTCCGAACGGTGACATGGTCATAGCCCGGTGCGACGATCTTGGACGAAGGTAACCAATCGCCCCGGGTGTGCCGGGCCATGTGCGCGCGCCAAACCTGTGGGGCAAAAGCCGCGCCCGGCAACATTCGCGAGCAGAAGCAACGCCCGAAGCCGGGACGCGTAGCCCGGACGGACCATGACACGGGTCATTTTGTCGAGCTGCCGGAGAAATCTTGTGCGCCGCGGCGGGGCGGCGACCCCCGGTCGCGTGCTTACTTCTTCGGTGGCTCCAGCTTCGGAGCTTCCTTTGCGAGCTCGTCGACCGTCCAGCGATCGCGCTTCTCGATCTTCTCGGCCAGCGTCCACGGCTGGAACCGTTGGACGACCCCGCCCTGCACGAGGAACGCGTGGCCGGTGAACGGGCAGTCCTCGGTGGCGAGATATCCGACGAACGGCGACACGTTGGCCGGATCCCACACGTCGAAGGACGCGTCTTCGGGTGCCTTCACGACGTCCTGCAATCCCGGTGTCTGCTCGGTGAGCCGCGTGCGGGCAGCGGGCGCGATGGCATTGGAACGCACGCCGTACCGACCGAGCTCGAGCGAGGCGATGTACGAGAACGTCGCGATTCCGGACTTTGCCGCGCCGTAGTTCGCCTGGCCCGGGTTGCCGAGCAGGCCCGACGTCGACGACGTGTGCACGATCGACGCCTTCACCTCTTTGCCCGCCTTGGTCTGCTCGCGCCAGTACGCGGCGGCGTGGCGGGTCGGGCAGAAATGGCCCTTCAGGTGAACGTGGATGACCGAGTCCCACTCCTCCTCGGTCATGTTCACGATGACGCGGTCCCGCAGGATGCCCGCGTTGTTGACGAGGACGTGCAGATCGCCGAAGGTGTCGACCGCCGTCTGGATGAGCCGCTGGGCGCCGTCCCAGTCGGCGGCGCTGTCGACGTTGGCGACCGCCTCGCCGCCCATCTTCTCGATCTCGTCGACGACCTGCTGCGCGGGCGCGCGGTCGGCGCCTTCGCCATGGATGTCGCCCCCGAGGTCGTTGACGACGACCTTCGCGCCCTGCTCGGCGAACAGCAGGGCGTGCTCACGGCCGAGGCCGCGACCCGCGCCGGTGATGATGGCAACCCGCCCGTCGAGTGCGCCCATGAAGGATCCCCCGCTCGAGGAAAGAGACGCGGCATCGTACGCGCCGGCTTGACCGAAGGGTCAAGCGGGGGCGGTGTCGCTCAGAGGACGAGCGTGACCTTCGTGCCGCGGTTGACCGGTGTCCCCGGCGCCGGTGACTGGCTCTTCACCGGCCGGCCGGGCGCAAAGTTCTGCACGTCGGCCACGAGACCGTTCGCCTGCAACGCCTGGCTCGCCTGCTCGACGCTGACGCCCACGACCTGCGGCACCGGAACGGGCTGCGGGCCCTTGCTCACGTGCACGACTACCTGGGAGTCGCGCGGTGCAAGCTGCCCCGAGGACGGATCCGTGCCGATGACCGCGCCGGCCGCGACCGTCTCGCTGAAGTCGTCGGCGCGCGCGACACCGAATCGCTTGGCCTGGAGCGCGGCCGCGGCCGCGTCGTAGGGCTTGCCCGCCACGTCGGGTACCGCGACCGGCGCGGGCCCGTCGCTCACGATCAGCGTGATCGTGGTCTCCGGCGCCTGGCTCTCGTTCGCGGCGGGGTCGGTGCGGATCGTGACACCGGCACGAACGTTCTCGTCGTGCGCGCGCTTCGCGTCCACCGCGAAGCCCGCGCCTGCGAGGATCAGCGTGGCTTCGTCCTGCGACTTGCCTGCGACCTCGGGAATGGCGACGGGCGGTGGCCCGCGCGACACGATCAGGCGCACGGTGCCGCTGTCGTTCAGGAACGAGCCAGGCGGGGGTACCTGACCGATCACGCGGCCCGCCGGGTCGTCGACGTCACGCTCCTCGACCTGCACCGTGAGCCCCGCCTCGGCGGCGCGCGCGGCCGCCTCGTCCCGCGAGAGGCCGACGAACTGGGGTGCCGGCACGGTCCCGCCCGTCGCCGACCGCGCGAACACCACACCGGCGGCGACCAACACGCCGACGACGAGGACGGCGACGACGATCGGCACGGCTCGCGGGGCGTACCGCCCCGTTCGCGACGGGGCAGCCTGTGTGGGTGCCGGGGCGCGGGCGGCGCGCCGTCGGGCGATCTTGGTGCCGGCGTCCTGGTCGAAGAGCGTGACGGTTCGGCGCAGCTCGGTCGGGTGCGGGTCTTCCAGCTGCGGATCGAGCCCGACGAGCGTGAGCGGCCCCGGCGGCGGCAGATGCCGGGCGGCGTCGGACAACGCATCGCCCATCGCAGTCGCATCGGCGTAGCGATCGCCCGGTTCGGGGCGGCCGGCGCGCGCGACGACAGGTCTCAACGCCGCGAGCTCGTCGGGCGAGGTCAGCGGGACCCGCGCCCGCCGCGCGAGCGTGCCGATCGGTGTTTCGGCGACGTCGGGGACACTGCCGGTCACGGCCTCGACGAGCACGACACCGAGCGAATAGAGGTCGGCGCGGCCGTCGAGGGTGGCGCCGGTCCCCTGCTCGGGCGCGGCGTACCGCGCCGTCCCGACGAGCGCGCCCGCGGGCTCGGTCCAGCTCGCTTCGGCGAGCGCGCGGGCGAGACCGAAGTCGGCGACGCGCACCGTGCCGTGCTCGTCGAACAGCAGGTTCGCCGGCTTGATGTCGCGGTGAACGAGCCCGCGCGAGTGCGCGTGCGACAACGCGGCGGTGACGTGCTTTCCGACGTACGCGGCCTGGGCGGGCGTGAGCCGCACACCTTCGTCGAGCATCCCGCGCAGGCTGCCTCCCGCCAGCAGCTCGAGGACCATGAAGGGCACCTGGTCCTCGCCCCAGTCGTAGACGGCCATGATGTTGGGATGGTGCAGAGCCGCCGCGAGCTGCGCTTCGGCGCGGAAGCGACGGAGGAAGCCGGCGTCGTCGGACAGCGCGGCGTGCAGCACCTTGACCGCCACGCGACGCCGGAGACGCACGTCGGTGGCGACGTACACGCGCCCGCTCGCGCCCGCTCCGATCGGCGCAAGGAGGCGGTACCGATCGGCGAGCACCCGGCCGACGAGGTCGGTGAGCCCGGTCAGCGCCATGACAAATCACGGTACCGGTGGGCCGCGCGGATTCCGCGGCAAACCGGCCGGTACTCTGCCATGCCATGGCAACGGGCACGAAGATCGCGGGCGCGCGACCCAGACGCGCACCACTCTTCCGGCACCCGTGGCGCATCCTGATCGTTGTCGCCGGGCTCGCGCTCGTCGTGAACCTCATGATCGTGCTGGGAATGAACTCCGACACATCCGATCGCGGGAAGCAGGGCATCAGCGCCGACGTCGAGCAGATCAGGCCCGCGCCGGGCAGCATCGTCAACCCGCTCGACAACATCGAAGTCCGCCTCCGGCCCGGTCTCACGGGCGTGCTGGTGCTCAACGGCAAGCGTCTCCCCGAGGACCAGCAGATCATCGACGCCGCGACCAGCACGATCACCTTCCGGCCCGGGCCGGGGCGGGAGGTCAGCAGGCTTGCCGCGGGCACGAACGACGTCGCCGTCCTGTACTGGAAGCAGACCGAAGCCGAGCCGGCGACGCCCGGAAGCTTTGGCTGGAGCTTCCGCGCCGCCGCGTAGCGCCCGCGTTCCTGGTCAGGCGACCTCGAGGATCGCAGAGCCGCGGACGGAGTCGGCGGCAATGGCGGCCAGCGCGTCGTTGGCGGCCGACAGCGGGTAGGTCTTGTATTCGGGCCGCACGTTGGCCTCCGCCGCCAGCGTCATGAACTCCTCGGCGTCGCGCCGGGTGACGTTGGCGACCGACCGCAGCGACCGCTCACGCCACAGCAGCGCGTAGTCGAGCACCGGGATCGGGGTCATGTGGATGCCGGCGAGCGACACGGTGCCGCCCGGGCGTATGGCGCGCAGCGCCACGGGCACGAGCTCACCCACAGGCGCGAACACGACGGCGCGGTCGCACGTGTCGGGCGGCAGCTCGTCGGCGGCGCCGACCCACGCCGCACCGAGCTCGCGTGCGAGGGCGCGGTGGCCTTCGCCCCGCGTGAGCACGAACACCTCGCAGCCCCAATACCGCAGGACCTGCATCACCAGGTGGGCCGACGACCCGAAGCCGAGCAGCGCGACGCGCTCGCCCGGTTCGATCTCGGCCCGGCGCAGCGCGCGGTAGCCCACCGCGCCCGCGCACAGCAGCGGCGACGCCGCGAGGTCGTCGACCTCGTCCGGAAGATGGATCGCGAAGTCTTCGGGGACGGTGACCGCCTCGGCGTAACCGCCGTCGACCGTCCAGCCCGTGAACTGCGCGTGCTCGCAGAGGTTCTCGCTGCCGCGGCGGCAGTACTGGCACACGCCGTCGGCCCAGTGCAGCCAGCACACGCCGACGCGGTCGCCCGGGCTCAGACGCCTGCAGCCCTCGCCCAACGCATCGACGTTGCCAACGACCTGATGCCCGGGCACGACGGGGAGGTGCGGCAAGTCGAGCTCGCCGGTGACGACGTGCAGGTCGGTGCGGCAGCACGCGCACACACGAACCCGCAGGCGCACCTCGCCGCGCCCCGGCTCGGGCGGATCACGGTCGACCAGCCGGAGCGGCGCGCTGTCGACCGGCGCCGGCCGCTCCAGCACCTGCGCCTTCATGCCCGTGTCATGGCGCGACGAACGTGGCCCAGCCCTTGATCGCGGCGCCGCCGGTCTGGCGCGTGCACAGGAGCTCGAGGTCGACCTTGCGCTCGCCGTCTTCTTCGTAGCGCTTCGTGACCTCGCCCGTGCACGTGAGCGTGTCGCCGGGCCACACCTGCTCGCGGAACTGGAACCCGAAGCGACGGACATTCGTGGCGCCGAGCCAGTCGGTCACGTACGTGCCGAGGATGCCGGCCTGGAGCATCCCGACCGAGAACACGGTGGGGAAACCGGCGCCCTTGGCGTACTCCTCGTCGTGGTGGATCGGGTTGAAGTCGCCCGACGCGCCCTGGTAGCGCACGAAGTCGGTGCGGGTCAGCGGCCCGAAGTCGCGCGGCTCTGCTTTCGTCCCCTCGGCGAGGTCGTCCCACGTCACGCCCATGTCAACCCTCCGTCGGCGGCTTGCCGGTCTCGATGGCGGTGGACCGCATCTCGGCCACGACGTTGCCGGCCTCGTCGCGGAACTCCTGCACGGTCTCGACGAAGGTCATCGTCCCCCCGCGCTTCCCTTCCTTCTCGTAGATCTGGTCGACGCGGGTCTGCGAAGTGAGCTTCGTGCCCGCTTTCGGCGGCGGACCGTGGAACACGAAGTCGCGCCCGCCGTCGAGGACACGCCGCATGTCGAGCTTGAGCTTCCCCCACCGGTTCGCGCCGGGCGGCGCCCAAAACACCGACGACACCAGGAACGTCGGCTCCGAGACGGGAGCGGAGTCGTCGAGATACTCGGGGTTCTCCGATTTCGTGGCCCGGGCGAACTCGCGCACCTTGCCCCGCTCGACCGTCACGTCGAACGCCTCTCCCGTCTCGCCTACTGCGCTCTTGTCGACCATCA
>JALZAA010000025.1 GCA_030948625.1 Actinomycetota bacterium | reverse complement strand
ACGCGGTGAACCTCCGCTAGAAGGGACCGCACAGTCACCTCAGTTCCGAGTGGGCGGGCCCGCATCGGCACTCGGTGCCGTCGCCATGGACCGTCGAGCCCACCAGATCCGGCGTTTGGCGCTGCCTGGACTCGCTTCGCTCTGGCACGTGAGCCAATGTCGCTAGGAGCGGGTGAGTTCGCGCAGTTCCTCTCCGAATGAGGGGTTCAAAAGCAGTCTCATCACCTCCAAGTGACAGGACTTGAACCCACGCGCACTGATCCGCGATGGCGCAGGTCTTGTGGCACGCGCCTCGGCGCCGTTGCGCTCATGCTCCTGTCCGTGTCGCCGCGTTCGCTCATCGTTGCAGGATTCTGCCGAGCAGGATCGACGACTCATAGAAGATGTACATGGGTACTGCCATGAAGAACAACGAGTAGGGGTCCTGACTTGGGGTGATCAGGGCGGCGAAGGTGACGATGACGACTATTGCGGGACGGCGCCAGCGGCGTAGCTGTTGGGTGGTCAGTACGCGTGCGAGGAGCAGGAACATCAAGACGACGGGGAATTGGAATGAGGCCCCGAAGGCGATGATCATGAGGCCGACGAGGGAGAGGTATTTGTCGGCCGTGAGTTCGGGGCGCAGCGAAGAACCGCCGATCGTGAGCAGGAAGTCGAGCGCTTGGGTCAGGGTCAGGAGGGCGACCGCGGCGCCGAGCGCGAAGAGCGCGATCGACGAGAGGATGAACGGCACTGCGTAGCGTTTCTCGCGGGCGTGCAGCCCCGGGGTGATGAATCGCCACGTCTCCCAGAGCCATACGGGAAGCGCGAGCACGATGCCCCCGTAGGTCGCGACCTTGATTCGGGTGACGAACGCGTCGAGGGGGCCGAGGAAGATCAGCGCGTGCTTCTGGCCGTGGGTGGCGTTGCGGTAGTAGTCGACGAAGAATCGGATGATGGTGTTCGAGAAGATGAAGCACACGATGGCGGCGACTGTGATCGCGATCGCGGAGATGATGACGCGCCGCCGGAGCTCGCTAAGGTGCGCGAGGGCCGTCATGCGGCTGTCGGAGACAGCGGCTGCCATGGCGTGCGCTACCGAGTGGGCTCGGCTGGCGGCTTCCGGGTCGTGAGGCCGGCACGGGTGACGTGGTTCGCCGGAGCGGCGCCATTCGTTGTTGGCGTCTCACGCGGCGTGCGCGCCCGACGTGCGTCGTAGGCGCGGCGGGCCACATCGTCGGGATCGGCCGCTTCGATTTTGCGCTCTGAGAGCGGGCATGGCGCGTAGCGCCTGTGTCGCCGGTGGCTTGCGCCGAAGACGCTAAGCGCCATCGTGGAGGTCATGGGCCTGCGAGGATGATCGGCGACCGGTTTCAGGTCTTGGTGGACTCGGGGTGGTCGACATCGCGGAGGCCTTTTTCGAATTCGGATTTGGCGGAGCCGAGGGAGCGAGCGAGTTTGGGGAGCTGGGAGCCACCGAAGAGGAGCGCGACGACTACCAAGACGATGAGGAGTTGGGGTCCAAGGATCTCGCCGAGGCTGAGCATGATTCGGTCTTCCCTTCGGTTGAGGAGATGCGACGAGCGGACATGTCGGCCGGGGGTCGTGCCGGTCGAATCCCCGTCTTCGTGGTGAATGCGTGGACCGGAACGCGCCCGACCGTTCGTAGGGGACTGTGGAGTTTAAGATGGTTTCGCTGCCTGGTCCGTCTTGGCGAACACGTCGGGGACCGGGTACTCGCCGAGCACGTAGTTCAAGATCGCGACGTGTTGCATGTCGATGATCTGGATGGAGCCCGCGAGTTGGATCGCGTCGGCGGATTTCAGGGTTGGGATCGCCTTGAGGTACGTGGCTGCGGCGATCTGTTCGAGCATTCGAGCGAGCTTCGCCGCGCCACTGAAGTCGGTAACGGTTCCGAATTGCTGGTCGACGGTCTGCTTGAGCTTGGGGTCCGGGTTCATTACCGGCTGCTGACCGGCCGACTGGAGAGTGCTGTTCCATTTGTCGAGTTGGGCTTGGTGCTGGGACATTGCCGTCTGGACGAACATCGCGCCTGCGGGCGGCACGGGCCCAAGCGCGCCGGCTGTGGCGGCGTCGAGCGCCGCTTTGTAGGTCCCGACCGCCAGGACCTCGAGGCTCGCCGCGAACGCGGCTGTTGTGGCATCGGTATTGCTACTTCCTTGAGCGGGGTGGGAACGGGCCACGGGCGGAGCGAGCCCCCGCGTACGAGCCGTGGATGCGGCGGCGCCGGTGACGCCCCTGAGTGACGTTGCTGCGACGACGGCGCCTGCGGCCACTCCGCCGGCGACTAGAAATCTCCGCCGGTCAATGCCGCCATCGGTCGCGTCGGATTCGACGGTCGCGTCGTCGTTGTGGTTATCGACGGTGTGGTCGGTCATTTGAGTGCACCTTCCTGCGGAGGGCTGGCCATGGTGGTGCCCTCAAAGGCGTCGGGGAATGCCACGCTGCCGGCCGCCGCTGGCAGCGCGGAGACGTCGGTTGGGATGGCGATCAGCTGCGGTGCGCCTCCTTCGAGCAGTGCCTGCACCGCTCGCAGCGTGGCTAGGTGCTGGGATTCGACTCCCATCACGCTGGCCATGATCGACTTGGACTTGGAGTCACTGAACAAAGCGAGGTCGGCCAGGTAGGTCTCGGTAGCGACTTGTTCGAGGGTGGCGGCGAGTTTGACGACGTCCACGGGCTCTTTGAGACCCGGCTTCATCTGCTCGACGACGGGGCCGTACTTCGGGTTTGGCTTGGTCTGCTTCTTGCCGCCGAGTGCCTTGGTCTGAGACTGGAACGCCTTGCGATGCTGGTCGTGCTGGCTCATGGTCGTCTGGGCGAACTTGACCACGACCTTGTTGCCGTCCTTGATGAACGGCAAGGTCAGCGCCGCCTTGTAGGTCGCGACGGCCAAAATCTCGAGCGACGACGCCGTCTGGAGGATCTGAACGTCGAGCTTGTTCTTCGTCTTCGCGTCAGCAGGAGACGCGATCAATGCCGCCAAGGCGGCACCGAACCCGCCCGCCAGAAGGCCACGGCGGGCGAACCCGCCAGTCCCGAGTCCGAGGTCGTCCAGCAGCCCGCGGCGGTGCTCGTTGAACCGGTCGACCTCCTCGGGGTCTGCCTCCTCGTCGCGGCGCCCTTGACGGGCGTCTGCGAGTTCAGGCACGGCCGCCCGTGCCTGGCGCATCGCGTCGGACTGCAGATCTTGGGACTCCTCGATGAGCCTACCGAGCGCCCCATCATCGACCGACATTGGCCGCCTCCTCTTTCCCTTGTTCACAGGTACTCAGCGTGTGTTGCCGCTATTACGGAGCCACGACGCGACCCGGATGTGCCGCAGGCACGAAGACGTGGGCGCTGGCGTCGGTCGGCATCCGTAACTGTGTGTGGCGCCGTACACGTCTCGGCTCGAAGACTGTGAGGCAACTGCGATGAGCCGCAGAGCGACACAAACAACAGGGGTACTGCTCGTCGTTCCCATGATCGCTGGCGTCGCTGTGCTCGCCACGTTCCTGTTCGGCTCGGGAGGCGGCGCCGGCAGCTCGAGCACCGACAAAGAAAATACCGTCGTCATCAAGAATTTTGCGTTCTCACCGTCGCCGCTTCGAGTCAAGGCCGGAACCACGATCAGCATCATCAATTCTGACGACACCACCCATACGTTCACCGCAGACGACCGCGCCTTTGACACCGGAGAACTCAAGGGCCACGCGCAGGCGATGATCACGCGGCTCCGTCCCGGAACGCACGCCTACCACTGCCAGATCCACGACTACATGACCGGAGTGATCAACGTTGGACCGTGACGACCAGCGCGCGATGCGGGACACAAGACCGAACAGCGTGGCTCCAACGGCCTGGTTTTTGGCCGCGGCGACGGGAGTCCTTGTCAGTGGTTATGTGCATTACTACCTGTACTTCGAAGGCGGCTACCGAGGAATCCACCCCGACACCATCCTCGGGCTGACGATCAGCCGATCCTTCATCCTCAACGCCGCAGCCGCCGTCGTCATTGCCGAATCGCTCGTGGTCGCACACCGCTGGCCGACATGGACGCTTCCCGCCGCCGCCGCGGCGGTGGCCTTCGCGGCCGGCACGCTCGCCGCCTACACCCTCACGCGCACGACCGGCTTCTTGGGCTTCTCCGACAATCAGCACGCCACCGCAGCCGTGATCGCCGTGACCGCGGAGATCATCGCGTTTGCTGCCTCCGCCGGCGTACTCGTCACGCGCGTGCGAGCGAGAAGCACGACACGACCCAGATGCAACGTCGAGCCCGCTGTCTAAGCCGTCACCGGAGAACGCGATGCCACTGCCCGGTTTGAACGCCGTCCACATTGTCGTGATCTTGGTCGTCGCGCTGGTCGCCGTCGGGCCGTCGAAGCTGCCCGACCTCGCCCGCAAAGGCGCTGGGCTGCTCCAGGACTACCGCCGATTCAAAGCGCACCTCCAAAGCGAAATCGACGACGTCCTCGACGTCGGGAAGGCACATCTAGGACTCGACCATGACCAACATGAAGCGCCGATCGAACCGGGCGGCTCGGCGGCCCATCCCGGCGTGGCTGAGC
>JALZAA010000460.1 GCA_030948625.1 Actinomycetota bacterium | reverse complement strand
GGGAGCCCGGCGAGATCGCGCGCCCGGGCGCCCGCCTCCCCGGGCCAGGCGGCGCGGGCCAGCCCGTCGAGGAAGTCCGCCTCGGACCGAAGCACGTCGGCCTGCCGTACCAGCACCGGGGTCAGATCGCGGCGCGCGACCTGCTCGAGCAGCGGCATGACCTCGTGACGGATGCGGTTCCGGGTGAAGGCGGGGTCTTCGTTCGAAGGGTCCTCGACCGGTACCAGCCGTCGCTGCACGCAGACGTCGCGCAGGTCGGCTCGCCGCTGTTCGAGCAGTGGACGCACCACGCGGCCGCGCCGCGCCGGCATGCCCGCCAGCCCTCGCGTCCCGCTCCCCCGCAGGAAGTTCAGCAGCACCGTCTCGGCTTGGTCGTCGGCCGTGTGCGCGACCAACACCGCCGTGGCGCCGTGCGCGACACGAGCGCTTTCGAGCGCGTCGTAACGCGCGTCACGCGCGCGCTCTTCGAGGTTGGTGCCTCTGCTCACGGTGACGAGCCGCAGGTCGAACGCCGCGCCGAGCCGGGAGGCAGCGTCGGCGACGACGTCGGCTTCGCCATCACCCGTATCGCGAATGCCGTGGTCCACGTACACCGCGATCGGTTGCAGCCCCGCGTCGACGGTCAAGGCGAGGAGGGCGAGGGAATCGGCGCCCCCGGAGCACCCGACGACGACCGGCGCGGTGACGTCGTCCGGGAGCGCGAGCCGAACCGAGGGCGCCACGCGCTCGGTCAGGACGACGCGGACGACCCGCTCGGCCCGGCGCGCGCGTCGAGCAGCGTGCCCTGTCGCAACAGCGCAAGGAGCTCGTTCGTGCCTTTGAGCCCGAGCTTGCGCCCGATGCGACGCAGGCTTGCGTACACGTTGCTACGGCTGATGCCGAGCTGCTGCGCGACGACGGTGACGGGTGTGCGGGTGGCCAGTGCCTCGAGCAGGTGACGCTGTTTCGGCGTGAGGTCGCCGATGCGGTCACGAGCGGCGCGGATGCGGGGAGCGGGGCTAGGCGACGTGGGCGAGTGCTCCAGCCGCGTCAGCCGCACTCGCGGCTCGGCGGGTTTGCGATCGCCGTCGCCGGCGACCCCGGTCTTCTCGAAGCGTGCGAGCGCCTCGAGGGACTCGTGCTGCACCCTGCGCCGCTGCTCCCGCTCCGAGGGTGCCGACGGGTGCAGTGTGCGCTCGAGCGCGTCAACCAGATCGCGAGGGTCGAACGGCTTGGTGATGTACTGCAGCGCGCCATCGATGCCGCCGCGCAATCGTGACTCGGCTTCGTCGGCCGCGGTCACCATGAACACGGGGATCTCGGACACGTCCCCGAAGCTCGCCGCCTTGAGCTCTTCCAGCACCGCCCATCCGTCGACGCCCGGCATTCGCACGTCGAGGAAGAGCGCGTCGGGGGTCTCTTCGCGCACTCGTGCGAGCGCTTCCGAGCCGTCGGCGGCAGTGACGACACGGTGCCCGGCTTGCTCGAGGTTGACGCGCACGAGCTCGCGGATATCAGGTTCGTCGTCGACGACCAGCACCAAGGCCATTCGCGGGCAACGTTAGCGTTCTGCTCGGTTTACGCCACCCGTGCGAGCCACTCACTGGGTCGCGCGAACTCGTCGAGCGTCGGCAGCGACTCGGGGCCGCGCCACGCGGCGTCGATCGCCCGCGGGCCACCTTCGCGCTCGACAGCGGCGACAAAGGCTTCACCGACCTCGTATTGCCGAAGCTTCGACTCGAAACCGAGCAACTTGTACAAAACGCCTGCGACGCCACGACTCTGACGCCGCGCTTGGAGTACGCGTGCCATGCGCTCCTGCCCGGCGACGTGCAAACGGCCCAGCGTGTTCATCACGCTGTTGCCGTGCCCCTCGAGCAACGACATCAACGCCTGGACCGTGGCGAGCACGCCTCGCTGCTCGGGTGACGCGAACAACGCGACCAAGCCGCCGTCGTCGAGCGGGTTGTGACCCTTACGGAGCTCGTCGGCGGCGCGAATCATCGCCTGCACGAGCCGTCCGGGATCAGGATCGACGATCGCCAACGCCTCTTCAACCAGGGAAAGGAAGTACTGCTTCATCCACGGCACGGCCGTGAACTGGGCGCGGTGTGTGACCTCGTGAATCGCGATCCACAGCCGGAAGTCGCGCGGCCGGAACGCGAACCGCTTCTCGAGGGCGAGGATGTTCGGACCGACGTAGTACACGGCGTCGGTCTTCTCCGGCGCGGCGGGATCGTCGGGGACGAGCAGGTCGTACTGGCCGAGCACCCGCTGGGCCATGAACCCGAGGAGAACGCCCATCTCGGTGCCGGCGACCCGGCGCCCGATCGGCGCGATCGGGCTGCGGGAAATGCGCTCGCCGACGCGCGCGGTGAGCGGCTGGAGGAGCTGCCGCATCGACGCGACGTTCGCGTGCACCCACTGGGGCCGGTCCAACACGCAGGCCGACGCCACGCCCGGCGCGCGGAGTCCGGTGAAGTCGCCGACGAGCTGCTCGGCCTGGGTCGTGACCGCCGAGAAGTCGGGCGGCAGCGAGCCGCCGAGGTACGACGCCGCGATGGGGTCACGGCCGGCGAAGCGACGCGCGACGCGCTCCGCCAGTGCCCAGTCGACAGGTTCGGGCGGTGCTGCGGTGTCCGTCTGGGTCACTTGCGCACCGGACGGCCGCGGTGCTTCGGCCGCAGGACTCGGATGTAGTACCCGGCACCGAGCGCGAGGAGAAACAGAATGGAGGCGATCAACAAGAGCGGGCCGACCCAGTAGAACCACTTGTACCGGTCGGCGGCGAGCACAGGCGCGGCGCCCGCCGGCCCGGCCGCAATGAAGAGCGCGGCGAGCAGCACGAGCGAGAACACGGCGGTGCGGACGGTCTTCACGGACGGCGCCTCCTGGCGAGCTCGGGCGTCGCCGTCATCGTAGAGCGGTGCGAGTGCAGCCCTCGGGTCGGTGCCAGGACAGGGTCAGACGCGCCTGGGCCCGCGGCGCTCTTCCTCGACGCTGACGCCGATGGCCCGGGCGATCCGAAGCTTCAGCTCGGGAGGAACCTCGTCGCGACACTTGGACGCGATGACCTGGCGCAGCTCGATCTCGAAGTCGAAGCCCTCGGCGCACGGAGGGCACTCGTCGAGGTGCCGGGAGATCGCCTGGCGCCGCCAGACGGTGAGCTCCCCATCGAGGTACTCGTAGATGCGGTGGATCGTCTCGTCGCAGTCCATCTCTTTGCGGTTATCCCCCCGCTCGGTCCGACGCTGGATGGAGGCCTCGCTCCCCCGCGTACTCCCACAACGCCTTCTGGAGCTGCCTTCTTCCGCGATGCAGCCGACTCATCACTGTCCCGATGGGGACGTCCATGATCTCGGCGATCTCCTTGTAGGAGAAGCCCTCGACGTCGGCGAGGAGGACGGCCATGCGGAACTGCTCCGGCAGCGCCTCGAGCGCCTCCTTCACGAGCGCATCCGGCATCGCATCGAGGACTTCGGTCTCGGGCGTGCGGTCGGCCCCGGCGGCTTCGAGCCCGCCCAGCCGCCGGTACAGGTAGAAGTCTTCGGTGTCGTCGAGGTCGATCTCGTCCGGCCGGCGCTTCTTCGCCCGGTACGTGTTGATGAACGTGTTCGTGAGGATCTTGTAGAGCCACGCCTTGAGGTTGGTGCCCTCGCGGAACCCGCCGAAGCCGCGGTACGCGCGCAGGTACGTCTCCTGGACGAGATCCTCCGCGTCGGTGGGGTTGCGGGTCATGCGCAGCGCGGCGGAGTACAACGCCGACATGTACGGCATCGCGAGCTCGGCGAACTCCGCCTGGTCGGCCATGCGCCCCAGGGTACGCCGAACGTCAAACGAGCCCGGCAGCGAACCGAACTCGATGCTCAGCTCGGCACGACCCGCCAGATGGCGCCGTTCCCGCCGCCCACGTCGGTGGAGATGTAGAGGTTGCCGTCTGGGCCTTCCACGGCGCTGCGGAGGCGCACGCCGTTGGCGAGGACGGGCGTCGCGAATGTCACGTTCCCGTCGGCGTCGAGGAACATCACGCGGGCCTTGCCGTCCTTCAGGAAGGCCACCACGAGCGCTCCCTCCCATGACTTCCACTGCGAGCCGGTGAGGAACGTCCCACCCGACGGCGCCACGGTGCCCGAGTCGCCCGAGCGCCACGCCGGGATCATGGCGTTCGGGAACTTCTGGAGATCGGTCATCGGGACGTCCTGGCTGTAGCCGGGCACGGGGTCCCAGCCGCCGTTGCCGCCGGGGACCAACTGGTTGACCTCGTCGTTCTTGTCGGGACCGTGCTCGATGGAATACGGCACGTTGCTGCCGGGACGGAACGTGATGCCCTGCGGATTGCGGTGGCCGAACGTGTAGACACGGTCGTCACCGGGCTGACCGACGAAGGGGTTGTCGCTCGGCGCGCTCCCGTCGCTGTTGATGCGCAGCACCTTGCCGTTGAGCGAGTCGAGGTCCTGCGGATGGGTGCCGATCCCGCCGTCTCCCGTCGTCACCCAGAGCTTGCCGTCGGGCCCGAAGCGCACGCGGCAGCCGTCGTGGAAGTTCGCCTTCGACAGCCCTTGCACGAGCACGGTGCCGCCACCGACGACGCCGTTCAGGGTGTTGTTCACCTGCCAGCGCACGACGCGGTTGTCGCCCCCCGCCGTGTAGCAGGTGTAGATGAGGCCATTACTCGCGAAGCCGGGGTCGACGGCGAGGCCCATCATCCCCGCCTCGCCGGCGGGAGCGACGTCGCCCGGGGTGACGACGTTGTTGATCGCGCCGTTCGGCAGCCTGACTTTCACGGGGCCGGGTCGTTCGGTGAAGAACATCGTCCCGTCGGACAGCAACGCCATGTCCCACGGGTTGTTGAGCCCCGCCACGTAGTTCGTCGTGGTCGAGAGCGCGGGCGAGTTCGGCGGCGGCCCCTGGTCGGGCGGCGGCGGCCGAAGCTCCGGTGGCGGTGGCGGGGGTGGCGGCGGCACACACGCCGCGACAACGGATCCGAGGCACAGGACCACGAGCGCCCCCCCAGCTTGTGCCGAAGGTCCACGAGTGTCCCCTTGTTCCCCCGAGTTCGCGCAGAACGTAGCCGCGCTGTCACAGATAGTAAACAGCGCGGGAGGACAGGGGGTTGAGGGCTAGCCGGTGACCCCCGGCGTGCCGACGACGGCAGGCGGCGCGCAGAGAGGCGGATCAGCCGGCGTGCCCGGTGCGACCGCGGCCAGCACCGCCACCGCCACGCATTCCATGCCCAACTGGTTGGGATGGACGGGCGCGCCCGCGGCGCCGAGAGCAGGTTCGACCCAGCGGACACCGGGTGGCTGGCAGGCGTCGTGGCCGATGCTCGGGGTGAACGCGTCGGCGAGGACGGCCTTATTGGCCGCAGCCTGCTTCGCCAGCATGTCGTTGAGCTCGTGTTGCTTGGCCCGCAGGTACGGCACGTCGGCGTCGGCGAAGGGCAGCTGGGGCCAGCAGCCGGGGCCGCTGTCGGGGAGGATCGAGGGATAGTTCACGACGAACACCCGCGCCTTCGACGCCCGGCTGTAAATCCCGTCGAGCACGTCGGCGACCTTGGGGGCCGTGTCCTTGATGCGCTTGCTGATCTCGTCGTCACCGCCGTGGACGAAGCGGTCCTGGCACGGCGTGCCCGACCGGTCGGCGGTGGCGCATGCCCTGAGGATGTCCGAGAAGCCGATGTCGTTCCCCCCGACGCCGACGGTCACGAGCTGCGTCCCGGCATCGAGCCGGTCGAACTGCGGCGGGTTGGGGCCGGGGTCCACGTTCTGGGGTGACTTCATGTTCTCGGTCCCGGCACCGGCACAACTCGCGTCGCGCAACTCGGCCACTCGCAGCGCTACCGCGACGAGGTGCGGATAGTTGTGATCCGAGCGGAGGCACCCCGCCGGGTCTGGGAGCTGCATCGGGATGAGCGGACCGGCGGTGTACGAGTCGCCGAGCGCGACGTACGTGCTCGTCTGGCCGCCGGCCGCAGTGACGGCCGGCGCCGTGAGCCCGGCGAGCACCGCGACCACACAGGCAACCGCGACTCGGCGGAACACGATCAGGCCTCGGCCGGCTGCGCCGGCCCGTTCTCGTGCATCGCTACTGTCTATATCTTCCGCCGTCTCGTGTCCGCGCGACCCGGGGAGGACGTGCGCCTCCCCGGGTCGTGG
>JALZAA010000458.1 GCA_030948625.1 Actinomycetota bacterium | reverse complement strand
CTGAACACCGACATCTCCAAGGGCATCTTCGACCGCTTCCGGTCGTTGCCCATCTGGCGTCAGTCCGTCCTCACCGGTGCGCTCTTTGCCGACCTGGCTCGGTACACGTTCGCTGCGATGGTGGTCTTCGTGCTCGGCGTCGCGCTGGGCTTCCGGCCCGACAACATCGTCGGCGTCCTGCTGGCGTTCGCCCTGCTCCTGGTGTTTGCCCTCAGTCTCACCACGATCTGGATCATCTTCGGGTTGACGCTGCGCACTCCCGAGTCGGTCATGCAGACGAGCATCATGATCCTGTTCCCGTTGGTCTTCACCACGAACATCTGGGTGTCCGAGAGCACGATGCCGGGCTGGCTGCAGGCGGTCGTCAAGGTCAATCCGGTGACGAGGGTGGTGATCGCAGTGCGCGACCTGATGGGCGGCTCGGTCGTGGCCGCGGACATCGGATGGGCGCTCCTGTCCTGCGGGGTGATCGTCGCCCTGTTCGCGCCGATCACCATGTATCTCTACAACAAGAAGCTCCGGGCGTAGAGGAGGTCGCAATGTTGGGCGACGCAGAGCTGACGACGCTGGTGGCCGTCAACGATCTGGGCGAGTCAACGGCCTTCTACGAGGAAACGTTGGGTCTGACGAAAACGGGCGAGAACCCCGGATTCGTCCAGTACCGCAGCGGCACCGGCAGCCTCATCGTCTACGAGTCGGAGTTCGCAGGCACGAACAAGGCGACCACCGCGGCATGGCACGTCGACGACCTCGAGGGCATCGTCAGCGAGCTGACGGCCCGGGGAGCGACGTTCGTGCGGTACGACCTCCCCGGGGTGACGCGCGACGGTGACATCCACGACGCAGGCTCGTTCAAGATGGCATGGGTCAAGGATCCGACCGGCAACATCTTCGAGATCAACAACGGCGTACCCCTCTGAGCGGCACGTCGGGCAGCCGAACACCGATGAGTTCCCGGTGGCCTGGGCGTCCTACTCCGCGACGCCCCCACATCGGGGCCTGAAGGAGGACACCATGGCGACGCCGCCCCTCAGCAGCATTCTGCTCGGCACGACGAACCCCGGCCGCCTGCGCGATTGGTACGCGGCGGCGTTCGCGCCCGACGGGGCGGCGTTCAGCGAGGTGTCGCCCACGATGTTCGCCGCCAACTTCGGCGACGTCGCAGTGCTCATCGACGGCCGCACGGATATCGGGGACAAGAACCCCGAGCCCGGGCGGGTAATCCTCAATTTCCACGTGGAGGACGCGCGCGCCACCGCCGATCGCCTGAACGGTCTGGGCGTGACGTGGCTGCTCGAGCTGGAGGAACGGGACGGTGGGATGTTCGGCACCCTCGTCGATCCCGACGGCAACTACATCCAGATCATCCAACTCGACCCGGGGCAGGGCGCGTCTTGATCGTCGCCGCCCTCCCTGCCCCCTCGATGCCATCCGTCGAGCCCGGCGCCGATCTCCGCCGGGTCGTCCTCGGTTCTCGGGCACCGCACCGAGCCGCAGCCTGGTACCGCCGCGCGCTCGGGCTGGCCGACCCGGACGCGGATGCCGATTCCGTCACGTCGCGGAACGGGGGAGACGAGGTGCTGCAGGCCGGCGACGTCGAGCTACTGATCACCTACCGGTCGCACGTGGCCACAGCCGCCGTCGACCCGAATCGACTCGTCTTGAATTTCGTCGTCGATGACATCCTCGAGGTCGAAGCCCGGCTCGTGTCGATGGAGGCCATTTGGGTCCGTGAGCTGGAGCGCACCACGTGCGGCATCATTGGCACGGTCGTCGATCTCGACGGCAACCTGGTCCAGATCATCGAGCCGGCCGGTAGAACGTGGCCGTGGCAGGCAGAAAGTAAGTAAGGAGGAGCATCCATGACCGACGTCGCCGCACCGGAGCTGGAGCGCACGCTCGAGCAGCATCGGCCTGAGCTCACCGCGCACTGCTACCGGATGCTGGGCTCGTCGTTCGAGGCCGAGGATGCGGTGCAGGAGACGCTGGTACGCGCGTGGCGGGGATTCGACAACTTCGAGGGGCGGGCCGCGCTTCGTTCGTGGCTGTACCGCATCGCGACGAACGTGTGCCTCGACATGCTGCAGAGCCGCAAGCGTCGTGCCCTTCCCATGGACCTCGGCCCGTCGTCCTCGGGCGACGCGGAGGCGGGCGACCGGCTCCCCGAGAGCATGTGGCTCCAGCCCATCCCGGACCGGGCCGCCGTGCCCCCGAACGACGATCCCGCCGAGTTGGCGTCGTCCCGCGAGACGATCCGCGTGGCGTTCGTTGCCGCCCTCCAGCACCTGCCGCCCCGTCAGCGTGCGGTGCTGATCCTCCGGGAGGTCCTCCGGTGGAAGGCGAGCGAAGTCGCGGAGCTCCTCGACACGAGCGTCGCGTCGGTCAACAGCGCGCTCCAGCGCGCGCGGTCCACGCTCGCCGAGAGCAACGTCACCGACTCCGATCCGTTCCGACCCGGTGACGATGCGCAGCAAGCACTTTTGACGCGCTATGTGGACGCGTTCGAACGGTTCGACATCGAGTCGCTCGTGTCGTTGCTCCACGAGGACGCCACGATGACGATGCCGCCGTACGACCTCTGGCTGCACGGCGCCGACGAGTTCCGCAAGTGGCTGCTCGGCGCGGGGGCGGGGTGCCGTGGCTCGCGGTTCGCGCCCGTCGAGGCCAACGGCTCCCCTGCGTTCGCGCAGTGGCGCCCGAGCGAAACGGGCAGCGGCTTCGACGCGTGGGCGATCCACGTGCTCCAGGTGTCAGGCGGCCGGATCAGCGGGATCGACTTCTTCGTCGACCCGAACCTGTTCCCGGCCTTCGGGCTGCCACTGCGGCTCGAGCCGTAGGCCCGCACCGCACAGCAACGCGGTACACAGGCCGGTCAGCCCGAGGAGGTCGCGCAGCTCACGACGTGGGTGGCGCAGCCTGATCGAGCGGCCCAGGCGGCGCGCAGTGAGCTGCAACCGCGCCAAGGCGTCGACCGCACCCGGGTCGGGGTGGGTGAGCCCACCGACCTCGCAGGTGATCACCTCCACGACGCCGGCGGCGAGCAACACCCGCACGCGTTCGCAGAGCGCGGGAACCGCAGCGTGAGCGACCGGGCTTCGCACCTCGAGCACGATCGATCGGGGGCCCGACGGCGGCCGCAGGGCGCTCAGCCCTGTCGTCGGCGAGTCTTCGCTCGCTGTCAACGGCGAACCTCCTTCGGTGCCTCCTCCTCGCGTATACGACCACCTCCTCGGTCGAAACTCATCGATCCCCGTTGTGGCTCGTACGCCTCCGCTCGTAGTCGCGTTCGGGCCGCTGCGCCGACCGTCGTACCTGCGAAACCTCCGCTCGCCCGACGCACTCGGGCTTCGCGCTCGGCACCATCGGGAGAAATCAACAAGGAGGTCGAACAATGTGGTTCTTGGGGATCTTTCTCGTCTGGGGCGTCGTCGCGTTCTTCGTTTGGCGCCGGCGAGGCTGGAGGTGCGCCCCGGGCGCATCGGG
>JALZAA010000443.1 GCA_030948625.1 Actinomycetota bacterium | reverse complement strand
TTCAGATCCCTAGTCCGGGATGAGAGAACCACGGGGGGATGACACTCATTGAGCGAGCCCCGGGAGGGGCCGGCCCTCCCAGGGGACAACGTTGCGTCTTCGGCGCGGAAGCGCATCAGACAGGCCGAGTACGGCGAGTTCGTTGTGCAGTACGCGCCGAATCTCGCCGAGGGGCGGAACGCCGCCTCAGACGCGGTATTCACGATTGTGGCCGCCGTTATGTTGAGCGATCATGCGCGGCGGACGTCCCCGTCACAGCCGGACGGGCGCCCGCGCGTTAGCCACATGTTTGCTGGACGACCGATGCTGGTGTTGCTCGCCTGGACTCTCGACCCCGCTGACCTGCGCTTTGGTGGTCGGGCTGGCGGGACTTGAACCCGCGACCTTCGGTCCCCCAGACCGACGCGCTAACCAAGCTGCGCCACAGCCCGTAGACGCGAGAGTCTAGGGCGGAGCAGGTCGATTCAGAGGCTGTGGATGACCCACTCGATGCCCTGCCACGCGCGGAAGCCGAGATACACGGCGAGCGCGGCGCCGAGCAGCCACAGGTGCCACGGCAGCGTCGGGCGTCGATCGTCGGCGTGCTCGTCGCCGTCCGTGACCGTGCTCCGCGCTCCCCTGCCCTCCACCGTCCGGCCACACGTCGGGCACATCCCGTCTTCCCTCACCGTCGACGGTGACAGGAACCGGTGGCACGATTCGCACCAGGGCATTACACCGGCGGCACGCCGTGGCGGCGCACGAAGTCCTCACGTTGGCGCGTGCGGGCCAGCGCGAACCGGTTGACGAGCTCGTCGCGCAACTCAGCGGGGTCGACGACGGCATCGACGACGAGCTCGGCGGCGAGGTGCACGAGATCGACGTCGGCTTCGTACTCGGCCCTGCGCTCCGCGACGTACGCCTCGCGCTCGTCGGCGTCTTCGATCGCGTGGATCTTGTTGTAGAAGACGGCGTTGACCGCCGGCTCGGGGCCCATCACCGCAATCTGCGCGGTCGGGAGCGCGAGGCAGGCATCGGGGTCGAACGCAGGGCCACACATGGCGTACAAGCCCGCGCCGTACGCCTTGCGGACGATGACTGACAGCTTCGGGACCGTGGCTTCCGTCACGGCGGTGATCATCTTGGCGCCATGGCGGATGATCCCCTCGCGCTCGACGGCGCTGCCGATCATGAACCCCGGCACGTCGGCGAGAAACAGAAGCGGAACGTTGAAGGCGTCGCACAACCAGATGAACCGGGCCGCCTTGTCGGCCGAGTCCACGAACAAAACGCCGCCGAGGTGCATGGGGTTGTTGGCGACGATCCCGACGCTCTCGCCGGCCAGACGCGCGAACCCGACGACGAGCTCCTTCGCGTACAGCGGCTTGACCTCGAAGAAGCTCGCTTCGTCGACGATCGCGTCGATCACCTTGTGCATGTCGTAGGCGCGTCGCTCTTCGGCCGGGACCACGTCGGCGATTGGTCGCGCATCCGCACGCGGCGCGAGCTCCTCGAGGGCCGGGGCGCTCTCGCGCCAGTTCGACGGCAGATACGAGAGCCACCGCTTGGCCGCGTCGATTGCGCCGTCGTCGTCGGCAACGAGGTTGTCGCCGCACCCACTGACCGTGGCGTGCATGCGCGCGCCGCCCATCTCCTCGAGCGTCGTGCGCTCGCCGATGACCTCCTCGGCCATGCGAGGCGAGCCGAGGTACATGGACGCGTTGCCTTCCACCATGAACACGACGTCGCAGAACGCAGGGATGTATGCGCCCCCGGCGGCCGACGGTCCGAACAGGCAGCACGCCTGAGGCACGCGACCCGAGAGTCGCACCTGGTTGGCGAAGATCCGTCCCGCGCCCCGCCGTCCGGGGAACAGCTCCACCTGGTCGGTGATACGGGCGCCGGCCGAATCGACCAGGTACAGCACCGGCAGCTCGTGCTGGAGCGCATTCTCGGTGAGGCGGACGATCTTCTCGACCGTGCGGGCGCCCCACGATCCCGCCTTCACCGTCGGGTCGTTCGCCATCACGCACACGGGACGGCCGTCGACGCGGCCGATCCCCGTCACGACCCCGTCGGCGGGCAGATCGCCGGCCAGGGCGTTCGCGAGCAGACCGTCCTCGGCGAACGAACCGGGGTCGAGGAGGCGCGCCAACCGGTCGCGCACGAACCGCTTGCCTTGCCGGTCGAGCTTGTCGCGCTCCTTCTCGAGGTTTCCCTCGAGGGCGCGTTCGATGTGCTTTTTGACGCGGTCGTCGCTCATTCGGTGCACCCAGGCTACCGACCGCGCAGCCGAACCCTCAGCTTGACCGGCGTCGGCCCGAGGTCGAAGGCCTCACGGATGCGGCGCTCGAGATAGCGAAGGTACGTCTGCGGCAGCTCGCGGCTCGCGAAGAGCGTGAACGTCGGCGGGTCGGCGGCGCCCTGCGTCGCGTACAGAACGCGGGGGCGGTGTCCGTGCGCCGCCGGCGGTGGGTGTCGCTGTTGTGCGTCCCCGATGACACGGTTGAGTGCCGCGGTGGGGACACGCCGGTGGTATGCCGCCTCCGACTCACGCAACGTCGGCAGCACGTGACGAAGGTTGCGTCCCGTGAGAGCCGACATCTTGAGGACCGGCGCGTAGGACAGGAACGCAAGCCGGTCCGCCACCTGGGACAACACGTCCTTGCGCTGGTCGGCGTCGACCAGGTCCCACTTGTTGAGCACCACGACGATGGCGGTTCCGGCGGCGTCGACGCGCTCCGCGAGGCGCTGATCCTGGTGCGTGACGCCCTGGGATGCGTCGATGACGAGCAGGGCGGCATCGGCACGGTCGACGGACTCGAGCGCGCGGACGAGCCCGTAGTACTCGGTCGGCTCGTCGACCCGGCTGCGCCGACGCATGCCCGCCGTGTCGACGAACCGCAACGGCCCTTCGTCGGTTTCGATGATGGTGTCGATCGAGTCCCGAGTCGTGCCCGGCTCTTCGTGCACGACGGTGCGATCGTCGCCGACGAGCCGGTTGAACAGCGTCGACTTGCCGACGTTCGGACGTCCGACGATCGCGACCGAGAACGGCCCTGTGCCTTCCTCGGGCTCGGGCTGCGCCGGCGCGGGCGGGAGCGCGGCGACGACGGCGTCGAGGAGGTCACCACTCGCCCGCCCATGCAGCGCCGACACGGGGTGCGGATCACCGAGCCCCAGTTGCGTGAAGGCCCACACGTCGCTCTCACGCGAGGTGTCGTCCACCTTGTTGACGGCGACGAGCACTGGCGTGCGAGCCCGTCGCAGCTGCGACGCGACCTGCGCATCCTCCTCCACGACGCCGACCGTCGCGTCGACCACGAGGAGAATCACGTCCGCCTCCGCGATGGCGCGCTCGGCTTGTCTGCTCACCTGCCGATCGAGGTCCGCGCCTCCTGCCAGCCATCCGCCGGTATCGACGACCCGGAAGTCCCGGCCCGCCCATTCCGCGGTGAGCACCTTGCGGTCGCGGGTGACGCCGGGCTGCTGCTCGACGATCGCCTCCCGAGCGCCGACGAAGCGGTTGACGAGTGTGGACTTGCCCACGTTCGGCCGGCCGACCACGGCGACCAACGGGGACCCCGTGCTCATCGCAACGCGGCGACGAGCGACGCGCCGTCGGTCGGGACGACCTCGACGGGGCGCGGGAGGTCGGTGACCGTCGTGCCGTCGAGGAAGCGGTCGCGCGAGAGCACGACATCCGGAACGAGGTACCGGTCCCCCACCGGCTCGGCGGCCAACGCCTCGCTCACGTCGCGGCCGGTCAGCAGTCCCGTGACGGCGATGTTGCCGCCGAAGAAGCGGTTCGGGACGGCGACGAGCCGGACGGGGACGGCGGCGACGTCGCGAAGCGCGGGAAGCATCGGCTCGAGGACACGCGCGCCGTACTCGCCGGTGACGATACCGACGCCCCTCGTCGTCGGCTTTCCACCGTGGGGCGACGCGACCGTGCCGGCTGCGCCGCGGGGCGCTCGGTATCCATCGGCGGGCGCACCGTCGACCCACGCGAAGAACCCTGCACGTGGGCCGATGCCGGCGGCATCTTCGCCGCGCAGCGCGGCGACCACGTCGGATTCGAACGCCCGCACCATGCCGATGCCGTTCTCGTGCTGCGGGAAGCCTTCGTAGTCGGCCGGGTCGGGAAACGCGCGTTGCGCGAGCACGTAGTACTCGTCGGCCGCGAACACGAGCCGCCGCCCGACCGCAGCCTGGAAGCGTTGCTGCCACCGCGCCACGGTGTCGAGCACCGCCGCCGACTCGGCGGTCGTGTGCTCACGCATGTCACGCTCGTTCGTGTAGTCGCTCACCCCGAGCGGCACGACGCCGACGGTCAGCAGCCGCGGGAACCGGTCCAGGACGCCGAGCAACGTGTCCTCGAGCACCGCGCCGTCGTTGACTCCGGGGCACACGACGATCTGGCCGTGCACGTCGATGCCGGCGTCGAGCAACGCGGCGAGCCAGCGCAGGCTCGTCGCGCCGCGGCGGTTGCGGAGCAGCTGCGTGCGGACGTCCGGGTCGGTGGCATGGATGCTGACGTACAAGGGGCCGAGCCGCTCGCTCACCACGCGCTCGAGGTCGGCTTCCGTGAAGCGGGTCAGCGTGGTGAAGTTCCCGTACAGGAACGACAGGCGGTAGTCGTCGTCCTTCAGGTACAGGCTCCGCCGCATGCCCTTTGGCAGCTGATGGATGAAACAGAACGGGCAATGGTTGTCGCACGTCTGGACGCGGTCGAACACGGGGCTGTCGAGCTCGGCGCCGAGAGGCGTGCCGGCGGGCTTCTCGACCAGGACGAGCTGCTCGAGGCCGCCGCGCCGGATCTCGAGCTCGACGACGGGCTCATCGGCCTGGAGCTGGTAGCGGATGACGTCGCGCACGGCTTCCCCGTTGAGGCTGAGGACCTCGTCGCCGGGGCGGATCCCGGTCGAGGCGGCCGGTGAGCCGGGCGCCACCGCCACGACGCGCGCGGGGGGCATCGCGGAAGTGTACGGGAGGGGTCGAGCGCCGGAGCCGGCGGGTGCTTCGCGGGCGATACTCTCGATCGGTGCCCGTCGACCGAGTGCTCCTGGCGCAACCGCGGGGCTACTGCGCCGGCGTCGAGATGGCGATCAAGGCGTTGGCGTGGATGGTCCGCGTCTTCGAACCGCCCGTGTACTGCTACCACGAGATCGTCCACAACCAGCTCGTCGTCGACCGGTTCCGCGCTCTCGGAGTCGTGTTCGTTGACGACGTAGACGAGGTCCCCGACGGCGCGCCGCTCATGCTCTCCGCTCACGGCTCCTCTCCACAGGTCGTCGGCGCGGCGCGCAGCCGCGACCGATTCGTCGTGAACGCCGTCTGCCCACTCGTCACGAAGGTGCACCACGAGGCGAAAGTGCGCGCCGACAAGGGCTTCACGGTGCTCTACGTGGGGCACGCCGGGCACGACGAGGCAGTCGGGACGCTCGCCGTCGCTCCCGAGGCGATGCGGCTCGTCGAGCACGAAGAGGACCTCGACGCGGTCCTCCCCGAGGTCGGGGACGGCGCGAAGGTGGCCTTGCTCGCGCAGACGACGCTGTCCATCCACGATTGGGAAGGCATCATGGACCGCACGCGCGGGCAATTCCCGGAGCTGTGGACTGCGACGCGCAACGATCTGTGCTTCGCGACGACGAACCGTCAGGCGGCGCTGACCGCTATCGCCGCGCGTGCCGACGCAGTCGTCGTGATCGGCAGCGCGAACTCGTCGAACACGATCGCGCTCACGAAAGTTGCGCGCACCGCCGGGTGTCCGGTTGTCGTGCGCGTCGACGGTCCGGACGAGCTCCGGCTCGACGAGCTCTCCGGCGCCCGGGTCGTGGGCGTCACCGCAGGCGCCAGCGCGCCGGAAGACCTCGTGCAAGCGGTGATCGCGAAGCTCGCGCCGGCCGAGGGCGTGGAGGCCGTGCACGTGACCGACGAGGACGAGTACTTCCCTCCCCCGCGCGAGCTGCGCGAGCTCGTCCCTGCGCTCGACGGCCTCGCCGCATTCATGGTCGGCGGCGACCCCACTGCTGCACGTGGTCGAGGTGGGCCGTTCAGCAACGACCGAGGTATGGACGCGTCACTCGTGTTGGCGGAGCTCGCTCCCTGATCGCGAGTGAGGCTCCTCGATGGGCACGCCCGCCAGGGCGAGGGCCTCGTCGAAGCATGACTGGAGCTCGACCCTGACCTTCTCCGTCACGTTCGTGATCTCCTGACGCGGCACGCGTCGGCCTCCGGCACTGGGCGGATCGATCGGGTCGCCGACGACGATCGCCACCTTGTGCGGCCGCGGCAACGAGTGGCCGGACGCGAGGATCTGCTCACTGCCCCCGATACCGACCGGGACGATCTGCACGCCGGCCCGGCTCGCCAGGTACGCAGCCCCGTCGAACAGCTCGACGACATCGCGGCCGTGACGGCGCGTGCCCTCCGGGAACACCGCGAGCGGCTCGCCGCCTTCGAGCACTTCTTGCGCGGCCCGCAGCGCCGCCCGGTCGGCGGTCCCCCGCTCGACAGGGAACCCGCCGAGCGCGGTGAACAACCAGGCCAGGAACCGGTTCTGGAACAGCTCCTGCTTGGCCATGAAACGGATGCGGCGGCGCGTGATGTAACACGTGAAGAAGATGTCCATCAGCGACCGGTGCGACGGCGCAACCACGAACGGTCCCCGCCGCGGCACCTTCCCGCGGCCGCGGACGCGAACCCAGAAGATCGCCTTGAACGGCGTGAGCACGATCGCATGCGCGACCCGGTAGAAGACGCGCTTGCCGAGGTCACCTCGCTGCGGGGCGTTCACCGGTCGGCTCCGACGGCGGACTCGAACCGCTGCACGATCTCGGACACGACGTCGCTGATGTCACGGCCCGTGGTGTCGATCACGACGGCGTCCGGCGCCGGCTCGAGAGGCGTCGTCTGGTTGTCGAGCGCGTCGCGCCGATCGACCGCGTCTCGGACATCGTCGAGGTCCGCCTGACGGTCGGCGGCGTGCTCGTCGCCGAGTCGCCGGCGTGCCCGCTCGTCGTCGCTCGCCGTCAGGAACACCTTGAGCGGCGCGTCGGCGAGCACCACCGTCCCGATGTCCCGGCCCTCTACGACACCGCCGCCGCGCTCCTCCGCCCACTCCCGCTGTCGCTTCCGCAGCAGCTTTCGCACTTCGGGGTGAGCCGACACGGTCGACACGCCGGCGGACACCGCGGGACCACGGATTTCGGGAGTGACGTCACGGCCGTCGAGACGCACGGTGCCCTGCGCGTCACCGACCTCGAGCGGGGTCTGCTCTGCAACACGTGCGATGGCCTCGCCATCCTGAAGTTCGAGGCCCCTCTGGAGCGCCAGCAGCGTCACGGCGCGGTACATGGCGCCGGTGTCGAGAACGTCGAGCCCGAGCGCGTCGGCGACGCCTTGGGCAACGGTGGTCTTTCCCGCTCCTGCGGGACCGTCGATGGCGACGACGCGCATCACGCGCCGTTCTCGTCGGTCAGTTCGGCGAGGTCCTCGGCGAAGCTCGGGTAGGACACCGCCACCGAATGCCACCCGC
The DNA here is from genome assembly GCA_030948625.1 of Actinomycetota bacterium. GTDB lineage: Bacteria > Actinomycetota > Acidimicrobiia > IMCC26256 > JACDBD01 > JALZAA01. The sequence continues at coordinate 19,720 of JALZAA010000443.1, read as the reverse complement.
GCACGGTCGACTCACCGACCATCGCGTTGGCAGCGACCGCGGCGGCGAGCGCGATCCGGTGGTCGCCGTGGCTCTTGAACATCGCCGCCCGCGGCTGTCCGCCCCGAATCGTCAACGAGTCTCGCCGCGCTTCGACGCCCACGCCCATCTGCGTGAGCTCCTGCTGGATCGTGTTGATCCGATCGCTCTCCTTCACGCGCAACTCCGCGATCCCGCCGATCTCGGTCACTCCGTCGGCGAACGCGGCCGCCACTGCCAGCACCGGGATCTCGTCGATCATGCCCTCGTCCGGCGCGATCGCGGTGCCCTCGAGCGGCGAAGCCTCGACGACGAGCCGGCCGACGGGCTCGCCGAGCCGCTCCTCGGTCTGCTCGACGGTGATTCGCGCCCCCATGCGCGCGAGCACGTCGACGAAGCCGAGCCGGCGCGGGTTGAGGCACAGGTCTTCGATCACGATGGACGAGCCCGGCGTGATGGCTGCCGCGACCACGAACAGCGCGGCAGACGAAGGATCCCCGGGGACGTCGAGCTCGAACGGCTCGGGCGCGCCTCGCGTGACGCGGGTCGTCCGGTCGTCGACAGGCGTCACCGGCGCGCCGAGCGCCGCAAGCATCCGCTCGGTGTGGTCACGGCTCGGCCCCGGCTCGACCACTTCGGTCGTGCCGTCCGCCTGCAGGCCCGCAAGGAGCACCGCCGTCTTGACTTGTGCCGTCGCGACGTCGAGCTCGCAGCGACGGCCGGTGAGGTTGCCGCCCCGGATCACGAGCGGCGCCAGCTCACCGTCGGCGCGCCCGTCCACGCGAGCCCCGAGCTCCCGCAGCGGCCGCACGACGCGTCCCATAGGACGCGACGACAGCGAGGCGTCACCCGTCAGCACGCTCAAGAACTCGCGGCCGGCCAGCAGACCCGACAGCGTGCGCATCGTCGTCCCCGAGTTACCGCAGTCGATCACCGCGTCCGGCTCACGCAAGCCGTCCACGCCCGTGCTCTGCACCATCAGCACGCCGCCGGCGTCGTCGGAGCCGGACGCCTTCATCCCTACGCCCAGCTGCTCGATCGCGAGGCGCGTGCGCCGGACGTCGTCACCGTCGGCCAGGTTCCGGATCGTGCTGCGCCCCGATGCCAGCGCAGCCACCAACAGCGCCCGGTGCGAGATGCCCTTGTCACCCGGCAGGCGCAACGATCCACGCAGCGGGCGCGGGCCGGCGATCGTCACCTCGCCGTTCACGGCAAGACCATCCACGAGCAGTGATACCCGCGGGCCACGAGCGCGGTCTCGAGCGCGTCGGCCTGTCTCGCGGCGACCACGAGCACGAGCACACCACCAGTGCCTTCCATCGAGTGCGCGATCTCCAGGTCGGCGATGTTGATCCCGAGCGACCCCGCCAGCGTGGTGACCTCGGCGAGCACGCCCGGCTTGTCGGGCACAGGGACCCGGAGCTCGGCGAGCTCCTCCCCCGTCGGCGCGCCGGCCGGAAGGCTACGGCGTGCCGCGCGTGCCCGCTCGAGAATGTCCAAGATCGCGCCACGATCGCTCTGCTCGACGAAGCCCCGCACGCGAATGAGCGCATCGAGGTAGTCGTCCAGCACGCCGACGATCGCATCGCGGTTCGCCACGCAGATGTCGGGCCAGATCCCGGGATGCCCGGCGGCGATCCGAGTCATGTCACGGAAGCCCCCGGCCGCCAACCGCAGCAGCGTCGTGTGTTCCTCACCACTCGCCGCGGCGACGTCCATGAGCGTCGTGGCCGCAAGCTGCGGGACGTGGCTGACGATCGCGACGAGCGCATCGTGATGCTCGGGCGTCATCGCCACCACCTCGGCGCCCAGCTCCGACACGACCGCGCGCAGCCTGGTGAAGGCCGCGATCGAGGTGTTCTCCGTGGGCGTGAGCACCCACGTGGCGCCGACGAACAAGTCCGCTTCGGCGCCCTCGAGGCCGTCCTGCTCGGAGCCTGCCATCGGGTGGCCACCGACGAACCGCGGCGCAAGGTCGGGCCGGTGCTTCTCGATCGCGCGCACGATCGGCCCCTTCACCGAGCCCGCGTCCGTCACCGCGGGCACGCCGGCATCGAGCGCTTGGGCGACGAGCGCGGCGACATTGCCGACGGGCGCCGCCACGATGGCGGCGTCGGCGCCTGCAACTGCCCTCTCCAAGGTGGGCGCGACGGTGTCGACGGCGCCGAGCTCCCACGCTTGCCGTGCCTTGGCCGGGTCCACGTCGTAGCCCCTGACCTCGAGACCGGCGCGGCGCAAGGCGAGACCGACCGACCCGCCGATGAGCCCGGTGCCGATCACCGTGACGCGCCGAACGGAATCCATGCCCTCGGGGTTCAGGGGCGACACGTGACTACTCCGGGAGGTCGTCGCGCAGCGACCGCGCTCCGTCGAGATACACGTGATGCAGCTCGTCGCGCGGGCGATCGGAGTAGCAGTGGACCAGGAGGCGGATGCACATCGGCTTGCCGCCTTCGATTGCAAGCTCTCGAGCGCACAGGAGCGGGATGTCACCCAGACCGAGGGCGCGTGCGGCGGTGGCAGGAAACTCGGCGGTCAGATCGTCGGTGGCGGTGAAGACGAGGCTGACGAGATCATCGTGCTCGAGGTCGTTGCGGGCGAGGAGCTCCTTCACGAGGCGCTGGGTCTTCTCCCCGATCTCCTGCTTGCTGTTCTCGTCGCACGTGATCGCGCCGCGCAGCGCCTGCAGCCTCACATGATCGGAGGTTAGTCGGGCTTCGAATCGGCGATGGGTGGTGTTTGGCCTGGTGAGGCGCCGCTTGCGGCGGCGTACAGCGCCTGCACCTCACGCGGCCGCAGGGCGCGCCAGGCGCCCGGCGTGAGGCGCCGGTCGGTGATCGGTCCGATGCGCGTCCGGACGAGCCGGCGCACGGGGTGCCCCACCGCTTCGAGCATGCGCCGCACGAGCCGGTTCCGACCTTCGTGCACGACGATCTCGAGCGCGGCCTCGTCGCCGCGGGGTTGCACGAGCCGGACCTCGGCGGGCGCGGTGAGACCGTCGTCGAGGACGACGCCCTCGCGGAGTCGGCGGAGGCTGGACCGGCTGGGAACGCCGGTGACCTCGGCGAGGTACGCCTTCTCGACACCGTGGCGCGGGTGCGTGACGAGCTGCGCCAGGTCGCCGTCGTTGGTGAGCACGAGGAGCCCTTCGGTGTCGTAGTCGAGGCGGCCGACGGGGAAGACCCGGGGGTCGCCCGGAACGAGGTCGACGGCGGTCGGCCGGCCCTCGGGGTCGCGCGCCGTCGTCACGACCCGGCGCGGCTTGTTCAACAGGTAGTAGACGATGTCGTCGCGGACCACGACCGGGACGCCGTCGACCTCGACCCGAGCCCGCCCGGGGTCGACCCTTTGTCCGAGATGCGCGACCTCACCGTCCACCGACACCCGCCCGGCCGCGATCAGCTCCTCGGCGGCGCGCCGAGAGCCGAACCCGGCGCGGGCAAGGACCTTCTGGAGCCGCTCCCCCTCGGCGGGCGTGCTCGTCGCCGTCGGGCGCTCCTGGCGCTACGGGCTCGGGGCGGGATCGTCCGAGACGCGGAGTCCCCGCTCGAGCGCGTCGACCACGTCGGGCGCGGGGACGAAGTCGCCGAGGGGCGGCAGGTCCTCGAGCGAGTCGAGGCCGAGACGCTCGAGGAACTCGCGCGTCGTGCCGTACAGCACCGCTTGGCCGGGGCCGGGGTCACGACCGACCTCCTGGATGTACCCGCGTCGCAACAGCGTCCCGAGCACGGACTCGACGTCGACGCCGCGGATGGCCGACATCTGCGCGCGCGAGAGCGGCTGCTTGTACGCGACGATCGCCAAGGTCTCGAACGCCGGGCCCGACAGCCGCGAGTGCTGCCCTTCGAGCACGAACCGCTCGACGTACGGCGCCATGTCTGCGTGCGTCTGGAATCTGTAGCCGCCCGCCACCCTCGCCAGGACGAACCCGCGTCCCGCGGCCTCGTACTCGTCGGCGAGCTCGCCACACAGCTCTTCGATGCGCGCCGCGGGCAACTCGACAAGCTGGGCGAGGAATCCGGGCTCGACCGGGTCGGTGGCCGCCATCACGACGGCCTCGATGATCCGCCGCGCCTCGTGATCGCGAAGCCCCGCGGTCGCCTCTTCGAGCGGATCGTCGTACACGACGGGCGCCGCTACTCCTGCTCGGCGGGCACGCGTGTCAGCTCGCCGTCGTCGTCGACGTCAACGTCGTCGTTGTCGTCAGCGCGCTCGCGGTCGTCGGGCGCAGGCTGGGCCGTGTCGTCGTCCCACTCGGCGACGCTGGCGGCGTCGAGTGCCGTCTCGCCCTCGCGTAGGCGCCGCACCTTCAGCTCACCGAATGTGGCGAACTGCTCGAGATCGATCACTCCCTGCTTGTACAGCTCGAGGACGGCGAGGAAGCGGACGATCGTCTCCAACCGGGTCGGGGCGTCGGCGACGAGTTGACGGAAGGTCACCGGATCACGCTGCGGCAGCGCGGCGAGGACGGTCTGGACGGCGTCGCGCACGCTCGCCCGGATCGGGGCGATGTGCTCGACCTCGACCGTCGACACCGGCTTGGCCGACAGCGCCCGCATCACGACGGCCAGCAGCCTCGACGGTGCCACGCGCTCGAGCGGGTCGGGACTCAACGATGCGAACGGCTCCTCGGGGCCGGCCCGCCGGGGAAGGCTCCGGTCGGCGCGCCGAGCGAGTGCGTCAAGAGCGCGAGCGGCGTCCTTGAACGTCTTGCACTCCAGCAGCCGGGCGAGCAGGAGATCCCGCTCCTCGAAGCGGAGCAGCTCCTCATCGAGCTCGGCGTCTTCGAGCGACGGGAGCAGGCGACGAGCCTTGAGGTCGACGAGGGTCGCCGCGATGAGCAGGAACTCGGTCGTGAGCTCGAGGTCGAGGCTGTCCATCCGGTCGAGCTCGGCGAGGTACTCGTCGACGATCCGGGACAGCGAGATCTCCCACAGGTCGACCTCCTGCTTGAGGATCAGGCTCAGCAACAGGTCGAACGGGCCCTCGTAGACCGACGTCGAGACTTCGTACGTCATTCGCGAAAAGGCTACCGGAGCCCTCGCGCCGGTTCGCGGAATCGATGCGGAGCGCGACGAAGCCGCAGGTAGCCTCATTCGTCATGCCGCGCGTGTTCTCTGGAATCCAACCGACGGGTGAGATGCACCTGGGCAACTACCTGGGCGCGGTCCGGAGGTGGGTCGAGGAGCAACACCGGCACGACGCCATCTACTGCGTCGTCGACCTCCACGCGATCACGCTGCCCTACGAGCCTGCCGAGCTGCCGGAGCGCACCCGGCAGACCGCGATGCTCCTGATGGCGGCGGGACTCGACTCCGATCGCTGCACGCTCTTTGTCCAGAGCCATGTGCACGCGCACACCGACCTGACGTGGCTCCTCAACTGCGTCGCGACCTTCGGCGAGCTGCGCCGGATGACGCAGTTCAAGGACAAGAGCGAAGGCCAGGAGTCCGTGAGCGTCGGGCTGTTCGACTACCCCGTCCTCATGGTCGCCGACATCCTTCTCTACGACACCGACGAGGTGCCGATCGGCGACGATCAGCGCCAGCACCTCGAGCTCGCGCGTGACATCGCGACCCGCTTCAACAACCGGTTCGGCGAGACGTTCGTTGTGCCGGAGGCGACCTTCCCGCGGGTCGGCGCGCGCATCATGGACTTGCAGAACCCGACGGCGAAGATGTCGAAGTCGGCCGACTCGCCGCAAGGCACGCTGCTGCTCCTGGATCCGCCCGACGTGGTGACCAAGAAGATCAAGTCCGCCGTCACCGACTCCGGAACCGAGGTTCGCTACGACCCCGCCAACAAGCCGGGCATCTCGAACCTGCTGGAGATCCAGGCCGCCGCCACCGGACGCTCCATCCCGGAGGTCGAAGCCGAGTTTTCGGGGTCGGGATACGGCGCGTTCAAGAGCGCGGTGGCGGAGAGCGTGGTGGAGCTGCTGCGTCCCGTCCAGGACGCGTACAGGAAGCTCGAGGCCGACCGGGATGAGGTCGACCGCCAGCTGGGCCTCGGCGCGCAGAAGGCGCGCGCGATCGCGGCCCCAGTGCTCGAGCGAGCGCGTACGGCCGCCGGGCTGCTCCCACCGCCGGCGTAGCCGCCGGTCCGCCGAAGCCCTCGGCGCTCTACACCCGGCTTGCGACCCAACGCAGTGGTGAACCTACGCATCATCGGCCGCCGCAAGGATCTCGGCCACGGGCGCGGGCACGCCGCTCGCCGGCCAGCGGTCGCGGTGGTGGTGCGCGAGCGCCCAACGCGCCGCCTCGTCGCGACCACCGGCGGCGCGGATCCGTGCCGCGCCGCGTTCGTCGTGATGCAGGTACGTGGCCGTACGCAAGCGGAACCCCGAGGCGGACATCCAGCCGTCGACGCGAGCCCTGCCGGCGACGGCACCGAGCACGGTCGCGACACTCCGACCGACCACGCCGAGCCCGGCGTCGAGCTTGCCGACGTCGTGCAGCAGAGCGACGGCGAGCCAGTGCTTCTGTCCCGCGTACTCGGTGTGGGCCAGGCCCGCTTCGACGAGCCGCGCCATGCGGATCGAGTACCGGCGGTCGTGGTTCGGCAACTCGCGCCACAGCGCCAGCTCGTCCGGCTCGAGGATGCCCTCCACCCACGCGACGTCTCGCGCGGCCGGCGGGCCCGGCCGCAGCGCCCGGAAGAACCGCCGTACGAGATGCATCGGTTTCATCGCGCCGCCCTCACGTGCCGACCGGCGCTCATTGGACGATGAAGTTGAAGAGGCCGTCGATGAACGGCCCGAACAGCCGCCCGAACACGTTCGTGGACAGACCCAGCAACAACAGCACCACGATCCCGTAGGGCCGGAACCGGTACCAGCCCGGCAGCCACCGGTCGGGCAGGACCCGTTCGATGAGCGACGACCCGTCGAGCGGCGGGATCGGCAGCAGGTTGAACAAGCCGAGAATCAGGTTCGCGAGCGCGAAGAACAGCAGCACCTGGATCACCAGCGGCAGGTCCGCGATGCGGTTGGCGCCGCCCGTGTACGCGCCGTACGCGGCACGCGCGGCGACCGCCGACAGCACCATCAGGGCGAAGTTCGACAACGGTCCCGCGAGGCCGACGAACAGCATCTCGCGGCGTGGGTTGCGCAGGCGCGTCGGATCGACCGGCACCGGCTTGGCCCAGCCGAATGCGCCGAACCCGCTGATCGTGAGCAACGCCGGCAGCAGGATCGAGCCGAACGGGTCGATGTGCGGGATCGGGTTCAGCGTGATGCGACCGGCCCGCTTGGCGGTGTCGTCGCCGAACCAGAGGGCGACGATGCCGTGGCTGATCTCGTGCAGGATGATCGCAAAGAAGAGGCAACCGAAGAAGACCAGTCGCTCTTCGACGTCGGCGCTCAATCCACGCTCGACGGTCGCCGTCTTCGGGGGCTCAGCGGGGCTTGGACGCGCAATCGATGCAGAGGCGCGCGGCCGGCATGGCCTCGAGGCGCGCCTCGGCGATCTGGTTGCCGCAGGACTCGCAGCTGCCGTAGGTCCCGTCGTCGAACTTACGGAGCGCGTCGTCGACTTCACGCAACGCGTCGAGGAGTGTGCCGCCCAGCGCCTCCACCTCGGATCGCTCTGCCGTCACCTGCCCCGAGTCGGCGAAGCCGTCGTCGAAGTCGAGCTTGCCGCCGGGACCGATACCCATCTGACGCAACTGGTCGACGAGGCGCGCGCGCTCCTCCTGGAGTTGGTCGCGCAACGTCGAATGGAGAGTCCCAGCCATGGGAACAAAGCCTATCGCCCTGGCTCTCCGGGCCGATCGGGGAATCTGGCCCTCGGGTGGGCGGCCTCGTAGACCGCCCGCAGCCGCTCGGGGGACACCTTTGTGTATATCTGCGTGGTCGAGAGGCTCGCGTGTCCCAGGAGCTCCTGGACGACGCGAATATCTGCGCCGTGGTCGAGCATGTGGGTGGCGCAGGAGTGCCTCAGGACGTGGGGTGACAACCTTCCGCCGAGGCCGGCGCGCTCCCCCGCCGTCCGCACGATCTTCCAGCAGCTCTGGCGGCTCAGCCGGCCGCCTCGCGCGTTGAGGAACACCGCCTCGCCGTCAGACCGCGATCGACGGTCCTGCTTGATCAGCTCGGCGCGCCCGTCGGCGAGATAGACCGCGAGCGCCTCACGGGCGGACCGGCCCACGGGGACGATGCGCTCCTTGCCGCCTTTGCCCAGCACGCGCATGACGCCGCCCTCGAGGTCGAGGTCGCCGCGGTCGAGCCCGACCAGCTCGCTGATGCGAACCCCGGTTGCGTACAGACCTTCCACGATGGCGCGGTCGCGCAACGCGCGAGCGGTGTCGCCGACGACGGCGTCGAGGAGCGCTTCGACCTCGGGCTCCGTCAAGGCCTTCGGGATGCCCTGAGGCACCCGCGGGCCGCCGACCTGATCGCTCGGATCGACCGCGAGCAGGCCCTCGTCGACGCAGAAGCGATGGAACGAGCGCACGGCGACGAGCGCACGTGCGACCGACGATGCCGCGAATTGCGGTCGTCCCTCGTCGTCGCGGGCAGACCGTAGGTGCTCGACGTACGCGTGGACGGTCCCCTCCTGCACGGAGACCGGGTCCTCCTCGCCTCGCTCCCGGAGGAACTCGGCGTATCGGCGCAGATCGCGGCGGTACGCGGCCAGCGAGTTCGCTGCCAGCCCGCGCTCGACGGTGAGCCAGGAGTCGTGCTCGTCGAGCAAGGCCTTCAGCCGGTCGGCGCTGCGCTCGCCCTGCACCGTCCCGGTCATGTCCGCGTGATCCCTGCCCGGCGCCGAGGGCGAAGCTCTCAGCCGCGAAACCCGGCGTACTCACCGGAGAGGTACCGGCGCGTGAGCAGCAGGCCGATAATGCTCTTCGCGTCGACGATCTCACCCCGAGCGATCAGATCATCGATATCGGCGAGGCGCACCGGCTCGATCGTGATCGCGCGCTCCTCGGGGTTCACCGCCGCGGGGGCGTCCAGCTCCTCGAGGTCCAGGGCCGCGTACAGGTGCGTGTACTCGTCGCAGAAGCCCGGCGAGTTGAAGAACTCGCACAGCTTCACGAGTCGGCCGGCCCGCCAGCCGATCTCCTCCTGCATCTCGCGTTGCGCGGTGGTCTCCGGTTCTTCGCCTTCGACGTCACGTTTCCCGGCGACAACCTCCAGCAGCTCTCCACCCGTCGCGGCCCGGTACTGGCGGATCATGAGCACGGACTCGTCGCCGGCGACGGGCACCGCGACGACGGCGCCCGGGTGTTGGACGATCAAGCGGGTGAAGCGCTCGCCGTTCCCTTCGACCTCCGCCTCGGCGAGGCGGATGAACCCGGTGTCGGTCAGCGTGGTGGTTCCGACGACCCGGAACTGGCTCAAGAGGCGGCCGCCGGGCGCGGCACGGCCGCTTCGATCGGCAGGCGGGGCGCACGACCCTCGGCGTGCTCACGGGCGGCGTCGACGAACGCGGCGAACAGCGGGTGGGGCCGGTCGGGACGGCTTTTGAACTCGGGATGCGCCTGGGTCGCGACGAAGAACGGGTGCTGTGAACCGTCGAGCTCGATGAACTCCACGAGCCGGTCGTCCGGCGAGGTCCCGGAGAACACCAAGCCCGCTTCCTGGAGGCGGCGGCGGTACTTGTTGTTCAGCTCGTAACGGTGGCGATGCCGTTCGTAGATGACCTCTTTGCCGTACGCCCGCTGCACGATCGTGCCGGGGACGAGCTTCGCGGGATACGCGCCGAGCCGCATCGTGCCGCCCAGGTCGACGACCTCGCGCTGTTCGTCCATGAGGTCGATCACGGGGTGCGGCGAATGGGGGTCGAACTCGCTCGAGTTGGCGCCGGACAAGCCGCACACGTCACGCGCGAAATCGATGACGCCGCACTGCAAGCCCAGGCACAGGCCGAGATACGGCAGGCGATGCTCCCGCGCGAACCGGGCGGCACCGATCTTGCCCTCGACGCCGCGCACTCCGAAGCCGCCGGGGATCACGATGCCGTCGAGGTCGCGGAGGCGGCCTTCGGCGAGCAGCCCCTCGGCGTCGTCGGACGCGATCCAGTCGATCTCGATGCGGGCGCCGCACGCGTACCCGCCGTGCCGCAGCGCCTCGGCGACCGAAAGGTAGGCGTCGGGCAGGTTGACGTACTTGCCGACCAGGCCGATGCGGACTTCTTGCTCGGCGCCGCCGATGCGCCGCACCAGGCCGCGCCACTCGGCGAGGTCGGGCGCGGCGTCGTCGAGGTGCAGCACCTGACAGACGTAGTCGTCGAGTCCCTCGTCGTGCAGCACGAGCGGGATCTCGTAGAGGGTCTCGGCATCGACGGCGGAGACGATGCCCTCCTCCGGCACGTCGCAGAGCTGCGAGATCTTCTCCTTGAGCCGGGTCGGGATCGGGCGGTCGGAACGGCACACGATCGCGTCGGGCTGGATGCCGCGGCTCCGCAGCTCCGTGACCGAGTGCTGGGTGGGCTTGGTCTTCTGCTCACCCGACGGGCCGATGAACGGCACCAGCGTGACGTGGACGTAGAAGACGTTCTCGCGTCCGACGTCCTTGCGGAACTGGCGGATGGCCTCGAGGAACGGGAGGATCTCGATGTCGCCGACCGTCCCGCCGATCTCGGTGATGACCACGTCGACGTCCTCGTCGGCGAGACGGAGGATGCGCTCCTTGATCTCGTCGGTGATGTGCGGGATCACCTGGACGGTCTGACCGAGGTAGGCGCCGCGCCGCTCCTTGGCCAGGACCTCCTGGTAGATCGACCCGGTGGTGGCGTTCGACTTCTTGGTGAGCGGCACGTCGACGAACCGCTCGTAGTGGCCGAGGTCCAGGTCGGTCTCGCCGCCGTCGTCGGTGACGAAGACCTCGCCGTGCTGGAAGGGGTTCATCGTCCCGGGGTCGACGTTGATATAGGGATCGAGCTTCTGCATCGTGACGCGCAGCCCGCGGCTCTTGAGCAGCCGGCCGAGCGAAGAGGCGGTCAGCCCCTTCCCGAGGCTCGACGCCACGCCCCCGGTCACGAAGATGTGCTTGGCCACGACCACCTCCGCCTCGTGAGATCCGTCTCCTGGCGCGCGTCAACCCTCGCAATTGTCACGTTGTTGTGCGGAAACTGCACGGGGGGACACCCCCAAACTTACCACCGCGCGCCGCGTTGACCCGCGGATGGCGCAGTAACTTTCGCCCATGGCGAGCCCGGTGACGGCGGAGCGGTCGCGCTCCGACGTCGACCGGCGGACGTGGCGCCTCGACGCCGCCGCCCTGGCTGTGGCCGCCGTGCTCCTGCGCATCCCGGCATTCGTCGCCGACCGGCACCTCACGTACGACGACGGGTTCTTCGGCCTGTCCGCGCTGGAGATGCGCCACGGCGTCGTCCCGTTCCAGGAGCTCTTCTCGCCCCAGGGCCCCCTCTTCCTCCCACTGTTGTACGTGGCCGATCTCGTGGGCCTCCGGACCGCGAACGCGCCTCGCGTGCTGCCGCTGGTCGCCGGCGCGGCCGCCACGATCGCCACGTACGCCGCCGGTCGGCGGATCGCGTCGCGCCGGGGGGCGCTGCTCGCCGCCGTGCTGGTCACGACGAGCGGGTCGGTGCTGTTCACCACGACCGGTATCGCCTCGGACGGCCCCGCGATCGCGTTCGCGGTGGCCGCCGTGGCCGTCGCCCTTGGATATGCCCGGACGCCGACGACGGACAGGGCGATCGGGGCCGGCGCCCTGATCGGGGCCGCGGTCGTCGCCAAGGCGCTCGCGGCGCCGGCGAGCCTCGCCGTGGTGCTGTTGCTCCTGTCACGACGCCGGTACCGCGACCTCGCCTACGCCGTGGGTGCGGGCGTCGCGGTCGCGCTCGCCGCCTCGGTGCCGTGGGGGCTCGACCGCGTCTGGGAACAGTCGGTTGCGTACAACCGTGACGCGTCTCGGCTGACGTCGTATCCGGGCGCGGCGACGAAGGCGTTCCACACTCTCACCGACCGGGATCCGTACGTGCTCGTGGCCGCAGGGCTCGCCCTCGCCGTGGTTGCGCTCGCGTTGGTGCGCCGGCCCGGGACACCGAGGCCCTCGTCACCGACTCGGGAGCCCCTGCTGTTCCGTCCGGCGGTGATCCTGCTGGTGTGGCTGGGCGCGCAGTTCGCGCTGCTGGTCTACGAGCCTGCGTTCTGGCGGCCGCACGTCGCCCACCTCATCGCGCCCCTCGCGCTGCTGATCGCGCTGCGACCACCGCCGCTCGCGCTGCTGCTCGTCGGCGCGGTCGCGGTGACGCCCTGGTACGTCGGCAACATGCATTCGCTGCTGTGGCCGGACAGCTACAACAGGCAGGAGCAAGCTGCCGTCGACGCGCTACGCCGGATTCCTGCGGACCGTCTCGTCATCAGCGACGAGCCCGGGCTTCTCTGGCGCGCCGAGCGTCTCACTGTCCCCTATTTCGACGACTCGTCGATCAAGCGCATCGAGCAGGGACAGATCACCGCAGCAAAGCTCGCCGCCGCCGCGGCGAAGCCTGACGTGTGCGGTGTGCTCGTGTGGACGCGCCGCTACGCCGACCTCGATCTCGCCCCTCGGCTGATGCGCTCCGGGTACGAGGAGGCGGCGCGCTTCGGCGGCGTCCGCGTGCTGTACGAGAAGCCGGCCTGCCGCCCCGCCTAGGCATTGCGGCGCTCCGGGGTCTGGCCCAGGCGGTCGAAGGCCCGCAGGAGGGGGACGCGCTCGATCACGCGGCTGAACGAGAGCAGCTCCGCCAGCACGTTCAGCACGATCAGCGCGATCAGCACGCCGGTGCGGCCCTCGCTCCCGAGACCGAGCACGACGCCGAGCCCGAGGGTCGCCCCGATCACGTTCGCGCCGGTGTCGCCGAGCATGAGCCGCTCGCGAAGGTCGTCGGGAAGGAGGCCGAGCGTCGCACCCATGATCGGTGCGATGGCGATCGCGATGTCGTCTGTGCCGAGCACCACCGCGAGCGGCAGGTAGGCGACCCACGACGCCTTGATGAGGCGACCTGGAGCGAGGTCGAGCAGGTTCGCGAAGTTCGCGGCTAACGCGATGAGCACGGCGTCGGTGATCAGGCGACGACCGGTCGCGAAACCCGGTGTGGCGACGAGGACCACCGCCACTCCGGCGCCACCGAACAACTTCAGGAACCCGGTCGTGAGCCGGCCCTCCGCGAGCGCGCGCACGTGGCCGCGAAAGCCGCGGTCCTTGCCCGCGCCGAGCAGGTCGTCGACGAACCCGAGGAATCCGAACCCGAACGCGGCGAAGAGCACGAGGCTGCGGTCCAGCGTGAGGCCGGGATCCTCCCCCACTCCCGCCGCGCCCAAGACCGCGCGTCCGGCCTCGATCACCAGCAGGGACAGGACGATCAGGATGCCGGCGGCAGTGGGAAGCGGAAGCCCGCGGTAGTTGGTGCGCGAGAGCGCGGGCATCGCGAGCATTTCGCCGCCGGCGACGCGCAGGAACAGGACCGTGACCGCGCCGACGAGGATGGCAACGATGACGCTCAAGCGCGCGTCCCGACTGGTTCGCGATCCGGAATCGATGCCGCCGTGTCCGCCGGAGGTGGGGCCGGGGTCCGCAACACGACGAGGAGCGTGATGATCGTCGCGTCCAGGACCGCGAGCATGAGGGCCGGGATCGCGATGCCCGAGTCGTTGAGCGCAAAGCCCAGGACCGAGAGGATCGCGAAGCCGATGAACGCGGCACGCATCTCCGGGACCTTTCGCACGATGTCCGCGAGCCGGTCACGGTGCCGGGCGAAGAGGTAGGCGAGGAAGGTGAGCCCGACCACGACGATGATCAGCCACTCCCGGGACCCGAAGAGCGCGCTGATGTTCTCGCTGAGCTTGCGCAGGATCACGACCAAGACCCCCGACGACCCCCGCGATCCGGCCGTCTCGAACAGCCGCCCCAGGTGGGTGCGCTGGTCCGAGGGCCGAGTCAGGTCGTACGCCCCGAACGCCAGGACCGCCGCTACCGCGGCGGCCCCGCACAGCAACACGTTGCGCAGTCGCACGCGCATGCCGAGCAACAGATACGCGGTGACGCCGTAGGCGGGAAGGATTGACAGCACGCCGCCCACGTCGGCGCCCCAGAACGGTGCGCCGTCGGCGACGAAGACGACACCGAGCAGCCCGATGGCGGCGAGCGCGCCGCGTCGGCCTCCGATCCGGTGGGCGATCAGGCCGGCGAGCAGCACCGCCGAGGACGACAGCGCCGCGTACGCGAGGTTCCCGTAACCGCTGAACCGTCCCGCCACCCTCGGCGAGTAGCCGAGGGGGTTGTTGAACTGCAGCGGATTGCCGAAGAAGACGTCGAAGAGAAGCACCACGACGATCACACCGAGCGCGAGCATCAGCGGCAGCAGCGCGTCGCGTCGGCGCGCTGCTGCGTACAGGCCTGCGAGCGCGAGCGACCCGCCAGCCAGCCAGCACCAGTACGCGACGTCCCCCCACTCGTGGAACGGCAGCGCCCGGGCTAGGAGCATGGCGGCGATTAACCCCAGCGAGGCCAACGCCCCAACCTGCAAGATCGTCGGGACGCGCGGCCGGTTCGGCCGGGCGAGCCAGATCAGCGCTCCGATCACGAGCACGACCTGCACCACGACGAACAGCATCAGCACCGCGGGGATCCGGTCGTCGCGGAACCGCGCCGCCGCGTCCGCGTCCTCCAGCATCGCCCTGCGATCCCCGGCCGAGCCACCACTCTGCCCGACCTCCGCGGGGCGCCCTTCCATCGAGTCCGGCTCCTTGACGCCCACCCGGTCGAGGATCGTCGGCGCCAAGTCGATGAGCTGCACGAAGCCCGAACGCCGTGTCGTCCCGGTGCGCAGCAAGCCCGGTTCCACGCCGGGTCCACGCAGGCCAACAACCGTGAGCTTCGACTCTCGCAACGGCGGCGTCGGGCCGACGATCATGACGGCGTCCCGGCGCAGGTCGACCTCTTGCAGCAGCGCCCCGACGAGCTGATCGGTGCGTCGCAACGCGCGCCCGAGGAGCTTGCCGCGCTGCTCCGGTGTCGCGAACGCGCGGTACGCGTCCTCGCGCACGAGGTCCGACGCCTCGACGAGCACCGCCGACCGGTCACCCCACATGCCGCGAAACGCGCGGAGCACCGCCTCGTTGTCGTACCGCAGGCCGAACGGCACGTTCGGATCCGGCGTGAGCAGCTCCGGGCCGACGGACCCGGCAGGGACTCTCCCGGCGGACCCCATGAGCGCAGTGACGGCTTGTCGCCGGTAGAACCCCCCGAGCGGCTCCCCGGCTTCGAGCCCGTCGCCGTTCGCGATCACGGCGCGCGTCCAGCCCGCGCCCGCGAACGCGTCGCCGAGCGCGCCGATCTCGGCGTCGTACAACTGCTTCTTGTTCCGCTCCACGATGCCGGCGATGTCGAGGTCGACGACCCCGCGCCCCGGTGCGCGGCCTGTACGCCGTTCGTAGGCCACGCCGGCGGTGTCCCCGTCAAAGGGCTCCGCCACGTCGAACGCCAGACCGTCGCTCGAAGTCTCGGTGGTGTTGCCGACCGAACGGGTGCCGGCGCCGAGCGTGATGTACCCGTCGCTGAGCTTCGAGTCGCGCTTCACCGATCGGTTGGTCAGATCGGCGACGGCGGCGCCGTCGAAGAAACGGTTGAGATTCGGGAGCTTGTTTTCGTTGAGGTCCTGCCAGCTGACCCCGGGCAGCGAGATGACGAGCATCCGTCGGGCCTTCGGATCGCTTTGCGCGGCCTCCGCGGTGCCGGAGGCGGCGGTGCCGACCAGCGTCGCGGCCACGGCGGCGGTGACCGCCGCTGCAATCACCGCGCGTCTCATGCTTCGACCTCCGCGCTGTCGGGCTCGAGCTCCTGCACTTCCGCCTCGGGCACGCGGCCGCGCACGACGCGCCCGCCCGTGGCGCGAACGCCGAGGAGGTACAGCGCCGCGCCCCCGATCGCGATGACGGCGACGAGCGCGAGGTTCGCGAGACGGCCCGCGGGGTCGATGGTGCGGGCGATCCACCAGCCGACGACGCCCAGCACGGTCGACCACGCCAGTGCTCGTGGCAGCGCCCGGGGGATGATGGCGTGCCCGGTGCGGCGCGACAGCCCGATGCAGAGGACGACCGAGCCTGTGACATACGCGACCGTGTGCCCGATGCCGAGCGCGGCGACGCGGGCGGCGCCTTCCGTGAGGAATGCGCCGATCCCCATCGCGACCACACCGACGATCCCGGTCACGATGGCGACGATCGCCGGCGTGCGGCTGTCATCGAGCGCGTAATAGGCGCGCGCCAGGAGCAGGAAGGCGCCGTACGGGAACAGGCCGATGGCGAGCGACGCGACACCGGCCGCGAGGAGCGCGACGCCGTTCTCGCTCGCCTCGCCGAATGCGACGACGACCATTCCCGGACGGGCGAGCGCGATCATCGCCGCCGACACCGGCACGACGAGCATGGCCATCGCGTCGAGCGACCAGCGCAGCGACCGCGCGAACGCATCAAGATCGTTGCGGGCGGCGTCGAGCGACAGCTCGGGGAGGATCGCTGTATGAATCGGCTGCGCCAGGACGCCGTACGGAGCGAGGAAGAACACCCACGCCACCTGGTAGGCGACGGTGCCTCCCTCGACCGAGTTGCCGAGCACGATGGCGGCGCCGAGCAGGAGGCCGATCTGCGCGTGCTGAAGGATTGCCCACCCGGAGAGGCGCAGAAGCCGGTTCACGCCCGCGTCGCCGCGGCCGAAGCGGGGGCGGAGACGGAACCCGGTGCGGTGCAATGCGAACGTGGGCACGGCGACGAACGCCGCCACACCCAGTGTTCCCGAAAGAGCCAGCACGAGCTTCTCGGTCGACGTCAGATCGAGGCTCGCCTCGCCGCCGGTCAAGACGCGGAACACGACGAGCCCGGCAATGATCATGACGGTGTTGCCGATGGGCGCGATCGCGGTGACGACGAACCGACGCTTTGCGTACAACACTGCGATCGCCACCGTGCCGAGCGCGTACAGGAGCACCTGGGGAACGAAGAAGCGAAGCAAGAACGTCGCCAACTCGCGCTGTTGGTCGGCGACGGTCGGGTTGTCGACACCGCTCGCGAGCAACCGCGCCAGCCACGGCGCGGCGACGACGCCGGCCACTGTCACGACGCCCAGCACCGCCAATGCGCGGCCGAGGACACTGCCGGCCAGGCGCTCGGCCTCGGGTTGGTCTCCCTGGTCGAGCCGCTCGACGAGGGTCGGCACCAGCACCGCCGACAGCGCGCCCGCCGCGAGCAGCTCGAACAGGACGTTCGACACGTAGTTCGATGACGTGAACGCGTTGCCTAGGTACGTGGTCCCGAGGATCGCTGCGATCACGAGGACACGGGCGAAGCCGATCGCGCGGGAGACCGCGGTCGCCACCCCCATGCCCGCGGCCGACCGCGAGACGGACCGCGTGGCAGCTACGGGCTCGACCATGGCGGAATGCTCTGCTTCGCACCGGCTCCGTACCCGTACTGGCCGACGACGTTCCGGCTCAGGTCGCCGAGCGCGAGCACGGAGGCGACGCGCCCCTCGACAAGGTCGAGATCATCGACGGTCGAGACGATCTGTGTGAGGGCGTCGTTCTTGCGAATGCCGGCCAGCGTTGTGCCCCGGTCGGGCCCGCCGTCCCGCTGGTCGAAGACTTCGCCGGCCACGACCGGCACCCGGTTCGCCACGAGCTCGGTGGCCAGCGGCGCGACCACGTCGTCCGCCGGCAGTGCTCCCGCGGTCCCGTCGACGAGCAGCACACGCGCGCCGGCACCCGGGAACGTGGCGAGAGAGAAGTTGTCGCCGGCCTGACCCCCGACGGCCTCGAACTTCACGAACCCGCCGTTGTCCAGCGCAGTGAGCACGTCGAAGGGTCCGGCGGAGGCGCTCCCGGCTGCGAGTCGCGCCGCCAGGGCGCTCCAGGTCGCGTCGCGAGTCGGCTTGGCGTTCTCCCCCGCTCTTCCGATGATCTCTCCGAGCTGCTGGACCGCGGCGTTGTCGGCGAGCGTGAACTTCTCCTCGAGCCACAGGATCCCGACGGCCTGGGCGCCCGCTCGCTGCGCGAGCTGCACCGTCTGCTTCACCGCGTCGTCGTCCACGCCGCGCGCGGCGACCGTGGCGACGGTGACGCCGTTGAGCCGCCCCGTCACCGCGAAATCCTTGGAGTTGTCGATGTAGCCCTGAAGCTGACTGGCTTCGCTTCGCAACTGGTCGCTCTCGGCCTTCCGAGCGTTTGCGTTCTTCTCGACCGTGTCGATCCGGTTGTTGAGGCGGTCGACGATCACACGGTTCACCACGGTCGCGCCCATGACGATCCCCAGCGCCAGGGCGAGAAAGATCGCGATGAGCGAGACGATGTGGAATCGGAAGTTGATCATGCGATCAGAACGTGTCGGAGATCGAGAACCAGAGATCTCTCAGGGTCAGCTCGACTCCGCGCAAGAACACGTGGATCGGCTCGGACACGATGCTCACGACGATGATGGCGACCAGAGCCGATGCCACGAGGAGTGCCATGTCACGGCGACGGACGCGCCCCTCGTACAGCCGGTTCACGCCTTTGGCGTCCACGAGGACGGGGCCGAGCCGGAGCCGGGTCAGGAACGTCGATGACATACCCCGCCGGCCCTTGTCGAGGAACTCGACCATCGAGGCATGCGTGCCGACGGCGACGATGAGCTGCGCTCCGGCCTCGTAGGCCAGGAGCATCGCGACGTCCTCGCTCGTGCCGTCGACGACGAACTCGTGGTACGGGATGCCCCACGTCTGGAGGTTCTCGCGGCCTGGCGCGCGTCCATCCAGGTGCACGTGGTGGATCAGCTCGGCCCCCGTCGCCAGCGCCCGTTCCGATACGGAGTCGAAGTCGCCGATGATGATGTCGGGCTTCATGCGCATCTCCAACAGCGCGTCTGCGCCACCGTCGACGCCGATCAGGACGGGCTGGTACTCGCGCACGTACGGGCGCAGCGCGGCGAGGTCGGTGCGGTAGTCGAGCCCCCGCACCACGACGAGCGCGTGCCGGCCGCGGAACTTGGTCTTGATCGGCGGGAGCTCGATCGGGTCGAACGTGAGCTTTGCTTCCCGTTGGATGTACTCGAGCGTGTTCACCGCGAAACGCTCGAGCTCACCGCCGATGGCGGCTCGCGCCGAGTCCATCGCCGTCTGCACCTCGTCGGCGGTGAGCGGGTGACCTCTCGCCAGGAGGTCGTCGCCGCGCCACACCTCGCCACCCTCGATGCGCACTTGCTCGCCCTCCCGGACGAGCTCGAGCACGTCCTCACCGACGCTGTCGATGAGTGGGATACCGGCCTGGACGACGCGGATGGGGCCACCGTTCGGGTAGCGGCCGGAGATCGACGCATCCGCGTTTACGACGGCCGCGACCCCGGCGGCGACGAGCCCGTCGGCGGCAATCCGGTCGATGTCGCGGTGGTTGATCACCGCAATGTCACCCGGCTCCAACCGCTTGATGAGATCCTTCGTCCGGCGGTCGATCTTGGCCGTGCCGACCACGGCCGTCGCGGGCCGCGTGCTACGCCGAGCCACGGGTCCTCGCTTGCTTGAAGGTGTGGCCCGCCTCGAGCAGCTCCGCCGCATGGCTGCGCGCATGGGCCGATTCCCCCACTCCGGCCAGCATGCGGGAGAGCTCGCGCACCCGCTCCTCGCCGGTCACTGTCTGCGCGCTCGCCACCGTGCGCTTCCCTTGCTCGCGCTTCTCGACCACGACCTGCGCATCGGCGAAGGCCGCCACCTGCGCGAGGTGCGTGA
>JALZAA010000067.1 GCA_030948625.1 Actinomycetota bacterium | reverse complement strand
GTGTCGCGACGCCCGACGTCCTCGTCGACGTCAGGCAGCTCACCTCCGCCCGGATCGAAGAACTGCCCGATGGTGGCGTGCGGATCGGCGCCGCCGTACCCAACAGCGATCTGGCCGCCGACCGCACAATCCGGCACCGCTATCCGATGCTGTCCGAGGCGCTGCTGTCGGGGGCCTCCGGTCAGCTGCGCAATCTCGCCACCACCGGCGGAAACCTGTTGCAGCGCACGCGCTGTGTGTACTTCCAAGATGTGACCACGCCGTGCAACAAACGGGAACCGGGGTCAGGGTGCTCCGCGCTCGAGGGCTACAACCGTGACCACGCCGTTCTCGGCGCGTCCGTGCACTGCGTCGCGACGCACCCGTCTGACATGGCCGTGGCCATGGTGGCGCTCGACGCTGTGGTGCGCACACAGGGAACGGACGGCGATCGAGCGATCCCGCTCGTCGACCTGCACCGGCTCCCCGACGACCACCCCGAGCGAGACACCGTGCTCGAGCACGGTGAGCTGATCACGGCCATCGACCTCCCCCCGCTCGGCTTCGCGACCAACTCGCGCTACCGCAAGGTTCGCGACCGGGCTTCGTACGCGTTCGCCCTGGTCTCGATCGCGGCCGCGCTCGACCTCGCCGACGGCGAGGTTCGAGACGCGCGCGTCGCGCTGGGCGGCGTCGCGCACAAGCCGTGGCGGGCGACGAAGGCCGAAGAACTGCTCCGGGGTGCACGGGCGAGCCGCGACAGCTTCAGCGCCGCGGCGGAGGCCGAGCTCGCCGACGCGCGCCCGCTGACGGGTAACGCCTTCAAGATCCCACTCGCCCGCAACGTCATCGTCCGCACGCTGCTGGATCTCGCCGCGCAGGAACGATGACCACGATCACCACGACCCGGGCCATCGGCACGCCTCTCGATCGCGTCGACGGTCCTTTGAAGGTCACAGGCAATGCCACGTACGCCTTCGAACAGCCCGTCGGCCGGCCTGCGTATCTGTACCCACTGCAGGCCACGATCGCGGCCGGACGCATCACCGGCGTCGATACGAGTGCCGCGTCTGCCGAGCCGGGTGTGCTGGCCGTGCTCACGCACGAGAACGCGCCCAAGCTGGCCTGGCCGGACGATCCCGAGATCGCGGTCCTCCGCTCCGACGAGGTCGCCTTCCGTGGCCAGTTCGTCGGCGCCGTGATCGCGGAGACGTCGGAGATCGCCCGCGACGCTGCGGGGCTGGTCCGCGTCGACTACGAGGAGCGGGCGCACGACGTGGACCTTCGGGCCGACCGGGACGACCTCCGCAAGCCGGTGAATGCAGCCTTCTTCGGCGTCGGCGGCGGGGAGCTCCAGAACGGCATGCCGGCCGACACCGTGCTCGGCGATGTCGATGCCGGCTTGGCGGCGGCCATCGTCAGGCTCGACGCGACGTACACGACAGCGATGATCCACCACAATCCGATGGAGCCACACACCGCCGTCGCCATGTGGACCGACGACGGGCTCACGCTCTACATCTCCTCGCAGGGCGTGACCCAGGCAGGAGGACTCATCGCGCGGGCGCTCGGGCTCGACCCGCAACGCGTCCACGTGATCTCGCCGCACGTCGGGGGCGGGTTCGGATCGAAGGTGTATCCCCACACATATGCCGTCCTCGCCGCGTTGGCGGCCCAGTTCGTCCCGGGTCGACCGGTGAAGTTCACGCTCACCCGTCAGCAGATGTTCTCGCTGGTCGGCTACCGGAGTCCCACCATCCACCGGATCCAGCTCGGCGCCGACGCGGATGGGCGCCTGAGCTCGATCGCGCACGACGCGATCGAGCAGACGGCCAAGACCAAGGAGTACGCCGAGCAGATCGCGGTGTGCACGCGAGCGATGTACGCCGCGCCCGACCGTCGCACCACCCACCGGCTGGCGGCCCTCGACGTGCCGCACCCGACCATCATGCGAGCGCCGGGAGAGGCTCAGGGGATGTTCGCGCTCGAGTCCGCCATGGACGAGATGGCAATCGCCTGCGCGCTCGACCCCGTCGAGTTTCGGATCCGCAACGAGCCCGGCGTCCACCCCGAGAGCGGCCTGCCGTTCTCCAGCCGCAACCTCGTGGGCTGCCTGCGCGAAGGCGCCCGCCGGTTCGGGTGGGAACCGCGCGATCCGACCCCTCGAGCGCACCGCGACCGCGGCTGGCTCGTCGGGACGGGCGTGGCCGCCTCGACCTATCCGGTCTTCCGGCTGCCCGGCTCGGCCGCGACGATCCGCCTGGGTCCCGACAGGCGCTACGCGGTGTTGATCGCGGCCGCCGACATCGGCACTGGCACCTGGACGACGCTCATGCAGATCGCCGCCGACGCCTTGCACGTCGCGGTCGAGAACGTGGATCTGCAGATCGGCGACTCGGCGCTGCCCCCCGCTTCGAGTGCCGGCTTTTCGTCGGGAATCAGTTGCTGGGGAGCGTCGATCGTCGCCGCCGCCGATCAGCTCCGCGCCAGCTTGGAATCCGACCACGGTGGAACCTTGCCGCCCGATGGGCTCGAGGCCACCGCGAACATGCCCGACAATCCCGACGCGGCGCGGTACGCGATGCACAGCTTCGGCGCCCAGTTCGCCGAGGTACGAGTCGACGAGCACACCGGCGAGGTGCGGATCCCGCGTGTGGTCGGGGTCTTCGACGCGGGCCGGATCATCAATCCCAAGACCGCCCGCTCGCAACTAATCGGCGGGATGACGCAGGGCCTCTCGACGGCGCTGTTCGAACACAGCGTGCTCGATCCGCAGTTCGGGCACGTGGTCAACCACGACTTTGCGGGATACCACATCGCGGTCAACGCCGACGTCGGCTCGATCGAGGCGCACTGGCTGGACGAGGAGGACCCCCACACCAACCCGATGGGCTCCAAGGGCATCGGCGAGCTCGGTTGCACCGGCACCGCGGCGGCGATCGCCAACGCGGTGCACCACGCCACCGGCGTACGCGTGCGCGACCTGCCCATCACCCTCGACAAGCTGCTGTGACGACCCACGTCAGGTCCCCGGTCATCGGCGCCGCGCTCGACCGCGTCGACGGCGCGGTGAAGGTCAAGGGCACCGCGACGTACGCGTTCGAACAGTCCGTCGAGCGTCCCGCCTACCTGTACCCGCTGCAGGCGACGATCGCGGCGGGGCGCCTCACCGGAATCGATACGAGCGCCGCGTCTGCCGAGCCGGGTGTGCTCGCAGTGTTCACTCACGAGAACGCCCCCAAGCTGGCCTCGACAGACGACGGCGACCTGGTGATCCTCCAATCGGACGAAGTCGCGTACCGCGGGCAGTTCGTCGGCGCCGTGATCGGCGAGACCTCCGAGACGGCGCGCCATGCTGCGAGCCTGGTCCAGCTGGAATTCGAGGAGCGCGCGCACGACGTCGAGCTCCGGAGCGACCGCAACGACCTCTACGCCCCCGAACGCGTCAACGCCGGTTACGCGACGGACACCGCCGAGGGCGACGTCGACGCCGAGTTGACGTCAGCGGTCTACGTGCTCGATGCGACGTACACGACCCCGATGGAGCACCACAATCCGATGGAGCCCCACACCACCATTGCGATCTGGACGGACGACGGGCTCACCGTCCACTGCCCCACGCAAGGGGTACACACGACTCG
>JALZAA010000413.1 GCA_030948625.1 Actinomycetota bacterium | reverse complement strand
CCTCCGTGTCGTCACCCGGATGCATCGCCGCGGCCGGCGTCGGCGGCGCCGACCGGCTGAACCGCGGCGCGGGCGCAGGCTGCGGGACGCCCGCGAGGTCGAGGAACGTGCCGCGGACGCGGTTGTGAGGATGGTCGGGCGCCTCGACCGGCGTGAGCACGGGCGCGAAGCACGCGTCCGTTCCTTCGAGCAGCGCGCACCATTCGTCGCGGGTCTTGGTTCGGAACACTTGCGCCAGCCGTTCCTTCTCCGCCGGCCAACGCGACTTGTCGTACTGCGCGTCGAGGTCGGCCTCGAGCCCGAGTCGGTCCATGAGCTCGGCGTAGAACTTCGGCTCCACAGTGCCGACGGCGACGAACTTGTCGTCCGCCGTCTCGTACACCTCGTAGAAGTGCGCGCCCGTGTCGAGGTGGTTCGTGCCCCGCTCGCCCCAGAAGCCGCTCGCACGCGCTCCGTAGAAGGGCGTGAGCATCAGCGCGGCGCCGTCGACCATCGCGGCGTCGACGACCTGGCCCTTGCCCGTGCGCTCGCGCTCGAACGCTGCGCACGCGATGCCGAACGCCAGCAGCATGCCGCCGCCTGCGAAGTCGCCGAGCACGTTGATGGGCGGCGTCGGCTTCTGTCCCGCGCGTCCCAGCGGCTCGAGCGCCCCTGCGAGCGCGATGTAGTCGATGTCGTGGCCGGCCGCGTTCGCGTACGGCCCTTCCTGACCCCATCCCGTCAGTCGCCCGTACAAGAGGCCCGGGTTGCGTGCCGTCGCCACCTCGGGCCCGATGCCGAGGCGCTCGGCGACGCCGGGACGGAACACCTCGAAGAAGGCGTCCGCCCGATCCGTCAGACGCAGCAGGGTCTCGACGCCGTCGGCGTGCTTGAGGTCGATCGCCACCGCCTGCTTGCCCCGGTCCATGGCGCTGGTCGCCGGCCTCGAGCGGTCGATCGCCCGGGCGGCCTCGATCCGGTCGACCCGCAG
The DNA here is from genome assembly GCA_030948625.1 of Actinomycetota bacterium. GTDB lineage: Bacteria > Actinomycetota > Acidimicrobiia > IMCC26256 > JACDBD01 > JALZAA01. The sequence goes on along the minus strand of JALZAA010000413.1, from coordinate 2,194 downwards.
GACCTCGGCGCCCATGTCGGCGAGGACCATCCCGCAGAACGGGCCGGGCCCGAGCCCCACCATCTCGACGACCCGTAATCCCTCGAGCGGACCCCCCACTAGAACAGATTCTAAACTTGCGGCTTCGGGCCGCCGCCTCAGGAGGGCATTGCATGGGCACGCCGGTGATCGTCGAAGCCGTTCGCACGCCGATCGGCAAGCGCAACGGCTGGCTCTCGGAGCTCAAGGCCACCGAGGTCCTCCGCCACGCGATGGTCCAGGTCATCGACCGGGCGGGCATCGACGCCGGCATGGTCGAGGAGGTCGTGGGCGGCTGCGTGACCCAGGCGGGCGAACAGGGGAGCAACGTCACCCGCAACGCATGGTTGTCGGCCGGCAACGACGTCCTCCCGTACACGACGGCGTGCACCACGGTGGACTCGCAGTGCGGGTCGGCCCAGCAGGCCAACCACCTCGTGGCCGGCCTGATCGCCGCCGGCGGAATGGACGCCGGCATCGCGTGCGGCGTCGAGCAGATGAGCCACGTGCCGCTCGGCTCGAACGTCATCAACGGCCCCGGCCACTACAAGACCGACCCGTGGCCGTACGACGACCCGCCCAACGGCCAGTTCGGCGCGGCCCAGCGCATCGCCGAGATGCGCGGCCTCGCCCGTGAGGACCTCGACGAGTGGGGGCTCGGCTCGCAGCAGAAGGCGAAGGTGGCCTGGGACGAGCGGCGCTTCGAGCGCGAGATCGCGCCGATCGACGCGCCGCAGGCCGACGGCTCGACGATGACCGTGGCGCGCGACCAAGGCCTGCGCGACACAACCGCCGAAGGGCTCTCGCAGCTCAAGCCGGTCGTCGACGGGTACATGATCACCGCCGGCAACTCGTCGCAGATCTCCGACGGCGCGGCCGCCGTTCTGTGGATGGACGAGGACAAGGCCAAGGCGCTCGGGCTGAAGCCGCGTGCCCGGCTCGTGCACCAACTCGTGACCGGCTCGGACCCTTACTACCTGCTCGACGGGCCCGTGCACGCGACCCAGAAGATGCTCGATCGCTCCGGCATGTCGATGGCGGACTTCGACCTGTTCGAGGTCAACGAGGCGTTCGCTTCGGTGGTGCTGTCATGGGCGCAGGTGCACAAGCCCGACTTGGACCGCGTGAACGTGAACGGCGGCGCCATCGCCCTCGGTCACCCCGTCGGATCGACCGGCTCGCGCCTCATCACCACCGCGCTGCACGAGCTGGAGCGCTCCGACAAAGAGCTCGCGTTCGTGTCGATGTGCTGCGGTGGCTCGCTCGGCACCGCCAGCATCCTCCAGCGCATCTGACACCCCGCTCAGCACGCCGTCATCGCGGAAGATGCGCTTGCCACCGGCGACGGCGACGAGGAGTCGATGGGGCCCTACAGCGTTGTAGTGCCCGAACGACTCCACTCGCCGCTCCATCGTGATCACCACATCCGGAGGCGCACGCGCCATCACTCGTTGACAGTAGGACTGTCCTGTTTCCCCCGGGTTTCCGCGGCGTGCTCAGCCGGTGAAGCGGCGCTTTCGTCAGCGCGGCGTGTACTTCCAGATCCTCGTCTTGCTCACCGTCGCGATGTGCGTATACTGCTCGTGCAGCACCGTCCCGAGTGGAGTGCCCTCGGTGTGGTGCGGGCCGAAGCCGCCGAGGTCACGGTTGCTGGCATCGAGCACGAGCACGGGCGGCCGACGGCGCACGTCATCGAGCAGCAGCTGCCACCGCTCGCGCAGGCGCGGGTCGTCGAGCGCGGTGTTCGCGGCGGGCGCCTCTTGATCGCCGAGCTGGATCACGAATTGGTGGTGGACGAAGTGGCCCGACACCGGACGGTCGGCGCGCCAGTAGATCTCGGGGACGGCGCCCCATACGAGGATCGGGTCGTCGGGGTTTGTGTTCGCGTCGATGAAGTGCACGATGCGGCTGAGGCGCTGGGGCGTCGGCGCGGCGGGCGTGAACGCGGCACCCACCGCCGCGGCGGCCATGACGGCCGTCGCCGCGATCGCGAATCTCCGCAACCGTGGACGCACGGCGTCGGCACCGATCCCCGCGAGCACGCACAGGGGCGGGAGCGCCTGCTGGTAGTAGTGGAAACGAAAGCGAAGCCCGGCGGCGACGGCGAGGAGGCTCGCCAGCAACCACACGAAGGCAACGGCGCGCGGCGCTCGTCGGTCAGGCGGGGAGTGCGCGG